>DATJGQ010000568.1:0-14783 GCA_035494815.1 Gemmataceae bacterium | reverse complement strand
TTGGCGCCGCGGCCGGGGACATGAAAGAAACCCAGACCCTGCAGATGCCGATCATGATCGTGATGACGATGCCGATGCTCTTGCTCGGGGCGGTGATCCGCGACCCGGCCGGTGCGATCGCGGTGGTCGGGTCGTTCATCCCGTTTTCGACGCCGATGCTGATGATGGCCCGAATCGCCGCGCCGCCGGGCGTCGCATGGTGGCAGCCGGCGCTCGGGGTATTGTTGGTGCTGGCGACGTCTTTGGCGTGCGTCTGGGCGGCGGGGCGGGTGTTCCGCGTCGGACTATTGCTGCAAGGCAAAGGCGTGCGGCTCGGCGACCTGGCCCGCTGGGTGGTCCGCGGCTGACCTTTAGCGTCCGACCGAAGGCCCATGCTTTTTTTCGTGGCCGTGCGCGCCGGCTTTGTTTATCACTTCTGTCAGACTCGTGCTACAATTGTCGCCTTCGCCGTCGCCCCGGCGAAAGGGAATCAATGCCCCTGCTCACTTGTCCCGAGTGCGGCAAGCGGTCGCACGTGCGTCGCCATTTGCTCGGCCAGTCCGTCCGCTGTCCGAGCTGTAAAGGCCGCTTCCTCGCAAAGGCGCCGCTGCTTGCGCCGCGGCGGTGGATCCGGCCGTCGCACCCGGTCGGCGTCGCGGCTGCCGTGCTGTTGCTTGTTGCGGCGGTCGCGCTGGTCGCCGAAGCGATCTGGGTCGCACTGCACGCCCAGGACGGCATGATCCTCCACCAGGCGATGCAGCAAGCGACCTCGATCGGCAACGGGTTCATCAACATCTACGCCGCGATCGGCTGCTGCCTGCTCGCCGGGATGCTCTTTTACCGCTGGCGGTACGCGAACAAACGGCGGCGCTAGCATCAGATCCGCAGGAAGATTCCGCGGCGGTACATCCAATACAGGATCAGCCAGTACACGGCCAGGAGCGCCCCGCCGCTGACCAGCGGTTCATAGATCTTTCCGAGATGCTCGAACGCGTCGCGGCTCAGCCCTTCGCCCCAAATCGTCGACCACTTCCACGCCAGCCAGACGATCGATTCCCTGAACACGTTCGTCCCCAAGTGTTTTCGGAAGGAAGCGAGTACGAAATCGTCCATCAGGTGGGCCATGCAATACGCCGCGATCGAGTTCATGCCGATGACGCGAAGCGGGAACGCCCAACCGCGGAAGCCGATCGCGTCCGTCGTCGCGTAGAACGCGGCCGTCAGGAGGAAGCACCAGCCGCCGCTGTAGAGAGTCCAGGCCGGGGTCCAGATGCGCTTGACGCTCGGGCAGATTCCCGTGAAGTCGGCCGCCCAGCCGGCGGCGAGGCAGACGAGTCCCGCGACCGTCAACCGGCCGAGCTTCGACCGGGCCGAGCCGTCCTGCCGCAGCCAGTCGCCCGCGATCAGGCCGAGCAACATCGTCGCCAGCGTCGGGATAAAACTGAGCGTGGCATAGCCGCCGCCGTTGAAGAAGAACGGCCTCTGCCGTGGGAACAGGTTGAGGAACCAGACGTCGAACGCCCACGCCAGGTTGGTGTTCTTGTTCCAGTGGGCGGCGAAACCGGTGTAGTTGTACGGCCAGTCCGGCGACGCGCCGGCCGCGGCGTAATTGAACCCGGGCCCCGGCAGCGGGTACAGTGCGAACGCCCCCCAGTAGCCGATCAGAATGACGCCGAGCGCGATCCATCGGTACGCGCGCGGGGCCAGACCGAGCAGAAACAGTGGCACATAGCCGAGGCCGATCTGGGAAAGCGTATCCTCGAACGTGAAATTCGTTTGCGTGAAGCGCCGATCGATCGATCGCAAGAAGACGCCGAGGAAGACGAGAATTAGCGCCCGCCATGCGGCGTGCAAACTTACGCGGGCGAGACCCTGGCCGGTCCCTTCTCGGCGGGCGAGCGAGAACGGCAGCGCGGCGCCGACCAGGAACGAGAACGACGGCTGGATCAAGTCGTGTAATGAACAGCCGGCCCACTCGACGTGCGACTGGTGGTAGGCCAGGAACTTCCACACCTCGCTCTCCGGCACCGCTCGCGAGACGTTTCGCAGGTGCAGAACTTCGGCCATCATCAGGAACATGACGAACCCGCGATAGGCGTCGATCGACGCGAGCCGGGCCGGGCGGGGGATTGGTGTGTTCATGGCGAGTGTCCGTGCATAGCCGCGAGCGGCTAATCGAAAACAATCCCAGTTTTTTGGGCGATGTCGCGAAGGTCGGCGACGACGGCGGGCGACAATGGAATCCCGGTCACGCGACGTTCTCCCTCGGCGAGTCGTTCCGGATCGCCGGGAATGACGACGCCGGGCGTGCCCGGGGCGGGTTTCGTCTTCCGCATTGTTTGCACCCATTCATCCACGCGGCGGCCGAACTCGTCCGGGTCCATGAAGCCGTCGACTCGAATCGCCCCGAAGAAGTGGCCCACGCCTGCGCCGACGCTGCGCTTGGGAATCTCCTGCCGCAGAGCGAACGGCGGCACGAACGGCCCCCAATTCGCCCCGCTGAGTACGCCGCAGAACAGGTCCACCATGGCGGCGAGCGCGAAACCCTTGTGCCCGCCCTGTTCGCGTGTCCCGCCCAACGGCAGGAGCGCCCCCCCGTCGATCAGGGCGGCCGGGTCGTTCGTCATGTGGCCATCACGGTCGATCGCCCAGCCGTCGGGGATCGGCTTTCCCGCCCGCTTGGCGATCTCGACTTTGCCGAACGCGGCGGTGCTCGTCGCCAGGTCAATGACGACCGGCGGCTCCTCGCGGCCCGGGAATGCGACGGCGATCGGGTTCGTCCCGAGCATCCGCTCGGCACCCCACAGCGGCGCGACGAGTTTCGTCGCGTTGGTCATCGCCCAGCCGATCAGGCCTTTTTGGAGGGCGATAATCGGGTAATACGCGGCGATGCCGAAGTGGTTGGAGCCGCGGACTGCGACCCAGCCGGACCCGGCGGCGATTGCCTTTTCGATCGCGACGTCATTCGCCTTCGGGCCGACGACCAGGCCCAGGCCGTTGTCGCCGTCGACCGTCGCCGTGCTCGCGGTCTCACGAACGATGCGGACGTTCGGCCGGGGATTGACGCGGCCGAGCGCCAGCATGTCGTGATACGCGTGCAGGCGGGCGACGCCGTGCGAGTCGATGCCGCGCAAATCAGACATTGCCAGAACGTCGGCGGCCAGAAGCGCGTCGGCGTCCGGGACGCCGAAATGCCGGAAGACGGCCGCGCTGAACTCGCGCAGACGCTCGATCGGGTACGTGTCGGGCATGGCACTGTTCTACGCGCGGTCTAGGGGTCCGGCGATGACGCGGTCCGCGACATATCGTCCAATCGCGAGCGACGCCGTCGCGGCCGGCGAGACGGCGTTGACAACATTGACCACGCGGTCGCCTTCGCGCACGAGAAAATCGTCCATCAGCGTTCCGTCGGGACAGACGGCCTGAGCCCGCACGCCGGCGGGCGCCGCGTGCAAGTCTTCGGCGCGGATGTCGGGGACCAATCGCTGCAGCGCCCGCACGAACGCCGCCTTGCTGATCGAGCGATACACTTCCCCGAGGCCCATCCGCCAGTACTTCCGCGCGAGTCGCAGGAACCCGGGGTAGCTCAGCGTCTCGGTGAGGTCGGCAATACTAATGTCCGACCAGCGATAGCCTTCCCGGGCGAAGGCGAGCACCGCGTTCGGGCCGCACTCGACGCCGTCGCCGATCACCCGCGTGAAATGCACGCCGAGGAACGGGAACTTCGGGTCGGGCACCGGGTAGATCAGGTTTCTGCAGAACCGCCACGCCGACGGCTTCAGTTCGTAGTACTCGCCGCGAAACGGCACGATCCGCGCCGTCGGGTCCTGACCACTCAGCCGCGTGACCCGGTCGGAAAACAGGCCGGCACACGTGACGACGGCATGGGTCTCGAAGTCAGTTGCCGTGGTGTGCACCACCGCACGCTCGTTCGATCGCTTGATGGATGTCACGCGCATCCGGGTGAGTATTTCGCCGCCGCGCTCGCGGATGCGGTCCGCCAGTCGCCGGCAGACAAGCTTGTAATCGACAATTCCTGTTTCGGGAACGTGCAGCGCTCGTACGCCGGCCGCGTGCGGTTCCAGGTCGCGCAGCCTTTCCGGGCCGATCGGTTCGCAGCGGACGCCGTTGCCCACCGCCCGCTCGTGGATCCTTGCCAGGGCCGGCAACTCGGAGTCGTCCACCGCGACGATCACCTTGCCGCAAATCTCGAACGGAATGCTTTCGACGGTGCAGAATTCCTCGAGCGCCGCCTTGCCGGCGCGGCAGGTCGTCGCCTTGAGCGAACCGGGTTTGTAGTAGACGCCCGAATGAATGACGCCGCTGTTGTGGCCGGTCTGGTGGCCCGCGAGTTCGGCTTCTTTCTCGAGCACGATGACGCGCGGCGGCGGGTCGCGGCGCGTCAGTTGATAGGCCGTCGCCAGCCCGACGATGCCGCCGCCGACGATGACGACGTCGGCGGCGCTCATCCCCGCCCCGCCGCTGCGGCTTTGAGCAGTTGTGGAAGCTCGTAATTGACCAGATCGCCGACCCGCTCCACCGTGACGTCGGCCGGCGGGTACTTGCTCGTCTGCTTCGGGTCATTCGCGTAACGGCCTTGGCGCGGGAACACGGTCGTCAACCGTGACCCCCAGACCTCTTTGATCGCCGTCAGAATGCGGAGCTTGTCATCCACGAGCACGTAGTGGTCGGCAGGGAAACGGGCCTCGACGTCGGGCAGTTCCTGTTCCTTGTGGATGTAAATCAAGATGCGGTTGTCGACCGCCTCCGCCAGGCCGGACCGCTGGACCTTGCGCGGCTGGAACACCACGTCGCCGTCAGACAAGATGACCGTTGGGCCCCAGGCGTTGAACTTGTCGATCACGTCCAACGACCCGGGATAAAGCCGGTTGGCGAAGGGATAGTCCACGAGGTACCAGGAGATCGTCAGCAGATGCGGGTCCCGCGGGTTTTCGACGCGATATCGCTGTAGCGCGCCGAGGTAGTCGGCGTAGCCCAGTTCGGCCCGCAGTTGCTCGTAAATCGCCCAGTACCGCTCCTGCCGCTCGGCGCCGAAGTACTTCGTCATGTGCCGGCGGAGGTCGACGGCCACGCGGTCGTTGTCGAGCAGCGTATTGTCGACGTCGAGCAGGAAGACGACTTTGTTCGGCGCGCTCATTTGTGGTTCCCTCCCGGTCGCGGGTTGTGCCAGCCGCCCTCGGGGGCGACGATGCGATCCGCTTCCGGCCCCCAGGAGCCGCAATCGTAGTCGTAGACCGACGTCTCCACGTTGAGCAGCGGGTCCACAATTTTCCAGGCGGCCTCGACCGCGTCCTCGCGCGCGAACAGGCTGCTGTCGCCGTCCATCGCGCTGGTCAGCAACCGTTCGTACGCGTCCATGTCACCGGCCGGCTGGCGGATTACGTCCAGTTCGACGTTTTCGCCGACCATCCGCTCGCCAGGGTGCTTGGCCCGCGCCCCGATCGCGATCACGACTTCGGGACTCAGCCGGAAGCGGACGTAGTTGCGGGCGTGAATCATCTCATAGCGGCCGAACATCCGCTGCGGCGGCCGGCGGAATTCGACGTAGACCTCGGTCCCGGTGTAGGGCAGGCATTTCCCCGCCCGGATGAAGTACGGCACTCCACCCCACCGCCAGGTATCCACGAACAGCTTCACGGCCACATAGGTCTCGACCGACGAATCTTTAGCAACACCCTCCTCTTTCGTGTAGCCCGCGTATTGCCCGCGGACGAGGTCCTCCGATTCGATCGGCCGGACGGCCCGCAGTACCTTGGCGAGTTCGTCGCGGATGCCGTCCTCGACGCCGCTGCCGGGCGGCTCCATCGCGAGGTAGCCAACGACTTGCATGAGGTGGTTCTGCAACACGTCGCGGATCGCCCCGACCTCCTCGTAAAACTTCCCCCGGCCCTCGACGCCGAACGACTCGGCCATCGTGATCTGCACGCTGTGGACGTAGTTGCGATTCCAGACCGGTTCCAGGAAGGCGTTGGCGAAACGAAAGAATATCAGGTTGAGGACCGATTCCTTTCCCAGATAGTGGTCGATCCGAAAAACCGAGGTCTCCGGGAAGAATTTGCGGAGGACGGCGTTCAACTCACGCGCGCTGGCGAGGTCGCGGCCGAACGGCTTCTCGATGACGACCCGAGAGTCCTCGGCACACCCGCAGTTGTGCAACCCCTCGGCGACGACGCCGAACATGCTCGGCGGGATGGCCAGGTAATGCAAAGGGCGCTGGGCCCCGTCGAGCGCCTTTTTCAATTGCTCGAACGTGTTCGGATCACGATAGTCGCCGTCGATGTACCGCAATTGCGAGCAGAGCTTGGCGAACCCGGCCGGGTCCATGCTGCCATGATGTTCGAGGCTGTCTTTGGCCCGCGCCTTGAGTTTCTCCAGGTCCCAGCCGGCCTTGGCGACGCCGATGATCGGCACGTTGAGATGTCCGCGGCGGATCATCGCCTCGAGGGCGGGAAAGATCTTCTTGTACGCGAGGTCGCCGGTGGCGCCGAAAAAAACCAGCGCGTCGGAGCGGGGGCCGTGCATGCCGTGCATGAAAACCTCGTTCGAGCCGGATCGCATTCTCGTCGCGGTCGGAACGTTCCGACAGCATACACCCTCGGGCGCCGGCCGGGCAGGGTTTTTCGGCCGGCGCGACTCATGACTTTTTTATCCCCGGTCGGTTATGATAGTGGACCGAAAAGTCGCCCCCTGGCCAAGCGACGGACCGCCCGGCCTCGTCGGATATGTGAGTGATCGTTACCCCGCCGTTTCGCCGCCCCCTTTTTCGCAAGCCCGGAGGAATTATGTCCCGGCGCGTTCAATCGTGGCTCGGAACCCTCGTCCTCGCCGCCGGCCTGGCGGTGACGTCGCTCGCCGCCGACGACGGCGACAAGTCCTCGACCAAGCCACCGCCCGGAAAAGCAGGCCGCGAGGCGGCCCCCGTCGAAGTCCGCTTCACCGACAACAGCACGATGAAGCTGTCGCTGCGGGAGGACCGGATCGAAATTGTGACGCGTTACGGCAAGCTGGTCGTGCCGGTCGCGGAGATTCAACGGATCGAATTCGGCACGCGCTTGAGCGACCAGGACGCACACAAGATCGAAGCCGCGATCGACAGCCTCGGCAGCCCGCAGTACAAGGTCCGCGAGGCGGCCCACGCGGACCTGGTCGCGTTCCGCGAGAAGGCGTATGCGGCGCTATTGCGGGCGACCAAGCACAAGGACCCCGAGGTCATCCGCCGGGCGGAGGAGTTAATTACCAACCTCCGTCAGACGGTTCCCGAGGACTTGCTCGAGATCCGCGAATTCGACGTCGTCTCGACGGACGAGATGCGGATGACCGGCCGGATCGGCGGCGAGACGTTCAAGGTGCACACATCGCAGTTCGGCGAGCAGCCACTCAAGCTCGCCGACATTCGCGGCATGCGGTCGCTCGCACAGATCGCCGCCGACGCGGAGATCGACCCGAAAAACGTCATCCCGGACCCGGGAAGCCTGTCGCAGTATGCGCAACAGATCGGCAAGGTGCTCTATATCCGCGTGACGGGCGGCGCGAGGCCAAATATGCCGGCTGGCGGCTTCGCGGGCCCGGTCGGCCTGCCGGGCGGTGCAATGATGATCGGAGTGGGCGGCACGGTGTGGGGGACGGACGTCTACACGACCGACTCGCCTTTGGCGCTCGCGGCCGTTCACGCCGGCGTGGTGCCGATGGGCCAGTCGGCGGTCGTGAAAGTGACCATCGTACCGTCGCCGAACAATTTCGTCGGCTCGACACGAAACGGCATAACGACGGAGCCGTTCGGCCAGTACCCGGCTGCGTACACGATCAGCCGTGTAAACGGTGCGGCCGGCGCGGCGGGCGGCCGGGGACGCGGCGGAATTAATCCCGTAGCCCCGGGATTCGGCGGGCCGGCCGGAAAAGCCGGACGAAACCGCGGCGGCCCGTAGCGGTCGCACGGAACAGTGCATGGCGAAGGAACGGAGACCCGGCGTCGCCGCGGCGGTCGGCGTGCGCGGTTGAAGGCTAATTATTCCGCTCGCCATTCAGGTTGCCGGCCGTTGCTGTTGCAACTGTTCTGAGATCGCCAGAAGGCTTGCGTTCACCTGCCGCAAGGTTGCCTGACGCGAGACGCGGATCAGCAACAGCGTGGACAGTGCGGCCATGGCGAGCACGCCGACGGCTCCGGCCGTGCCGAGTGCCATCATCATGGTGAACTTCTGGTGGAAGGCCGCGACCTGATCGCGCGTCGCCGAGTCGATCTTGCCTTGTTGAATGTGCAGCATGAGCTGGGCATGCTTAGGAAAGATGAACCCGGCCGCGACGAAGACCCAAATCACCAGGGCGACGCCGGCGAGCCAAGTGACCACCGTCATCGCCGTGACCCACCAGACGCGGCGGCGGTCGCGCTCGAGCACTCGCCAGGTCTGCTGTTTGGCGTCCGGCACGCCGGCGAGGTTGGACGCGTCGAGCTTCAAGAGCACGCGGCCGAGGTCTTTCTCATTCATGGACGTTGGTCCTTTCGAGCACGTCGCGCAGGGCGCGCTTCGCGTAATGGATGCGGGACTTCACGGTGCCGAGCGGCTCGTCGAGCACCTGAGCAATGTCGCCGTAGCTCATGTCTTCCAGGAACCGCAGCACGAGCACCTCGCGGTGTTCGGGCGCCAGGTCGTTGAGCGCGGCGTGGACGCGGGCGGCGTCGTCCTCGCCGAACTCGCCGCCGTTGTTGTCCTCGCCGGCGTCGAAGTCCGCGAGTGGCAGCGCGGGCGGATGGGCCTTACGCCGCGCCAGGGCCGTCCGCGCCCGGGCGATGCGATACAGCCACGCCGGGAACGACCGCGGGTCCGCGAGCCGGCCGACGCCGCGGACGACGTCGAACCAAACGTCCTGCAACCGGTCCTCGACGTCGTCCCGGCGATCACCCATCTTGCGCAGGTAATAGCGCAGCCGAGGTTCGTACCGCGCGATCAGGTCCCCGAAGGCGTCGGCGTCGCCCGTCTGGCAACGGATCACGAGCAGTTGTTCGAGTAACTCCACGCCGTCGCTTCGTCCTCGCGGGTTCGACCGGCTCAGTAAGTAAGTTGCGCGCCACAGTCGAATTGTTCAGACCGCCGCCGGATTCGCGCAATTGTCCATCGGCCGGATTCGGGTAAAACAGGCCGCGGTTTCCTTCGAGCTTACCGAGACGGACACATGGCCGACACGACCGTTTCCGCGACCGCGGACCCCTGGTTTCAGTCACTGTTCGCCGAGCGCGTCGGCGGCGCGAACTACGGCAAAGGCACCGAAATCTACAAGTTCGAGAAGATCAAGCGGGCCAAGCGCGCCGCGCTCGCCGCGCATCCCGAACGCCAATTGCTCGACTTCGGCATCGGCGAGAACGATGCCATGGCCGACGCCGCCGTCCGCGAGCGGCTCAAAATCGAGGCGGACAAGCTGGAGAATCGCGGATACGCCGACAACGGCATTGCCGCTTTCAAAGAGGCTGCGGCGGATTACATGCGGCATTGGTTCGGCGTCCGTGTCGATCCGGCGAGCGAAATTTGCCACTGTATCGGCTCGAAGCCGGCGTTCGCGATGCTCCCGGCCGTATTCGTCAACCCGGGCGACGTCACGCTGATGACCGTCCCCGGTTATCCCGTCGCCGGAACGCACACCCGCTATTACGGCGGCGAAGTTTACAAGCTGCCGCTGCGGGCGGAGAACGGCTTCTTCCCCGACCTGGCGGCGATCCCAGTCGATATCAAACGACGCGGCAAATTGCTGGTCATCAACTATCCGAACAGCCCGACCGGCGCGGTGGCGACGCGGGACTTCTATCGTCAGGTGATCGATTTCGCGCTCACGAACAAGGTCGTCGTCGTTCAGGATGCGGCTCATGTGCTCTTGAGTTTTCAGGACCGGCCGCTCAGCTTTCTTCAGATCGAGGGGGCGAAAGAAGTCGGAGTGGAAGTGCATTCGCTGTCCAAGGGGTTCGACATGATCGGCTGGCGGATGGGGTTCGTCGCCGGCCATCCGCGAATCGTGCAGGCGTACGCCGACATCAAGGACAACAGCGACTCCGGTCAGTTCATGGCGATCCAGCAGGCCGCGGCGCAAGCGCTGCGAACGCCGGCGATCGCCGAGGCCGTCAGAACCAAGTACCGGCGGCGACTGGAGAAGCTCGTCGCGGCGCTCAAGCAGGTCGGCTTCGACGCGCGGATGCCGGGCGGGACGTATTTTCTCTACGCCAAGGCTCCGACGGCCGCGGGCGGACAGACGTTCGCCACGGCCGAGGAGGCGTCGCAGTATCTCATCCGCGAGCAGTCGATTTCCTGCGTCCCTTGGGACGACGCCGGGCCGTATCTGCGATTCTCGGTGACCTATGTGGCTCGCGACGAGGCCGCCGAGGACGCGATGATGACGGAGACCGTGTCCCGGCTCAAGGGACTGGGTCTGCGCTTCTGAGTGGGAGTCGGTATGCCGCCCCCGCTCGTGCTCGTCAATGCCGTCGGACTGACGCCGCGACTCTTGCCGCTCGCGCTGCGATTGCACGCCCTGGCGAAGGCGGGTTGGGTCGTACCCCTCCGGGAGACGTTGCCGGCGGTCACCTGCACGGCCCAGGCGACGATGCTCACGGGGCAGGCGCCCGAGAAGCACGGCGTCGTCGGCAACGGCTGGCTCTATCGCGATACCGGCGAAGTGCGATTCTGGCAGCAGTCGAACCGGCTGATTCAGGCCGAACCGTTCTATGCGACCGCTCGCCGCCGCGCCGCCGCCCGCGGCCGGCCGTTCAAGAGCGCCAAGCTCTTTTGGTGGTTCAACCAAGGGGCGGCCGTCGATCTCAGCGTCACGCCGAAACCTCACTACGGCATCGACGGTAACAAGGTCTTTGGCATTCACGGCACGCCGGAGGAACTGACCGGTCGTCTCGAACGCACGCTCGGCCCGTTTCCATTTGCGACCTTTTGGGGACCGATGGCGGGACTGCCGTGCACCCAATGGATCGCTGCGGCTGCGGCGTGTGTGCTGCTCGACGACCGCCCGGACCTGACGCTCGTCTATCTGCCTCATCTCGACTACGACCCGCAGCGGTTCGGCCCATCCGGGTGCGACATGGCGAAACTCGTTCGCGAATTGGACGACGCCTGCGGCCCACTCCTCGACGCGGCCAAGGCCGTCGGGGCGCGCGTCTGGGTCGTGAGCGAGTACGGCCACTGCGACGTTTCGCGGCCGGTGTATCTGAATCGCGTCCTGCGAAAGGCCGGCTTGCTCGCGGCGCGGCCCGGTCCGTTCGGCGAACAGCCCGACACGTTCAACAGCCGGACGTTGGCGGTTTGCGATCATCAGGTGGCTCACGTCTATGTCGCCGACCTTGCCGACGTGCCGCGGGTCCGCGAATTGTTGGCCGCCGAATCGGGTGTGGCACGAGTCCTGGCCGGCGAAGAGCGAAATGAGGTCGGGCTGCGACACCAGCGGTCAGGCGAGTTGGTCATACTCAGCGAGCCGAAGGCGTGGTTCGCGTATCCGTTCTGGCTCAACGACGCCGTCGCTCCCGATTACGCGCGCACGGTCGCGATTCATCACAAGCCGGGGTACGACCCGTGCGAGCTGTTCTTCGATCCCGACTTGCGGTTTCCGAAGCTGCGCGTCGTCCGCAAGCTGCTCCAAAAGAAACTCGGCTTTCGGATGAGGATGGACGTGGTGCCGCTGGACGCGACGATCGTGAAAGGCAGTCACGGTTTGCCCGCGACGACGGATGTTGAGCGGCCGCTATGCATCGGCGACGGCCCGCGGCCCGGCGACGGCACTCAGCCGATGGCCCTGGTCCACGATTGGGTGCTGGCGGCACTGGATTTGTCGGAAGTGAATTAACCACGAAACACACGAAGAATACGAAATGAAGAATTCGAATTCTTCATGTCGTGTTCTTCGTGTGTTTCGTGGTTAATTCTTCTTGCGTCCCGGCAACGTCTCGAGCCATGTCGGCGGGACGCGGAGCAGGTCGCCGCGCGAAAGGCCCAGCCAGCGCAGGTCGGGGCTGTCGGGGACGCCGGCGCTCATCATGCTCGCCAGCAGCCCGGCGGAAAAGGCGGCCGACTGGGCGGTGCCCCCGGACGTTGCCGCGATCGGCAATTGGTCAAACGCGAGAAAGCTCGGTTTGCTGAGCAATTCGCGGCCCGCTGGGGCGCCGTAGACGCTGTAGGGCCGCGGGTTCCCGTCGTTGTCCGCCGCGCCGACCGTTCGCACAAGGGCCGCGTCTCCCGGGGTCCCCAAGCCGCCGAGGCCGGGCGCGAAGTCGGCGAACATCGGCCGGCCCTGACCACGGCTGGCGGCGTCCGTCGTTTCCACGAACACGCGGGCGGTCAATTCCCACGCCTTTTCTTGGGAGGGCAACGTCGGGGCGAACAGTGGGCGGGTGCTCCGAGGCATCATTCCCTCGACGCGCAACGCATAACCGCCGGCCGCGTCGACCGCGAATTCGACAATGTGCTCGTACGTCGCCGCGGTCGCCGACCGGTTGAGGAGTTGGGGCAACCGCACGGAGCGGGCGACGACGTTCAGGTCGTCACTTGCAACGCGCTTGCCGCTGGTGTCGCGTTGTCGCAGCACGAGGGGCCGCAAATCGGCGATCGGAGCACGATAGGGGTCGGCGCCGTCGGGGCCGGGCGTCACGTCGGGATCGTGCGCTTCCGTCCATTGCAGCGCGACGCGAACATGCGCGCCGGCTGGCAACTCGGCGACCCGCTCATGGTTGTGCGGCTGCCAGGCGAGGAAGTTCAGTTCGGTGGTCCAGCGTCCGACGGGTACGGGCATTCCGGGCGGCGCGAACTCCATGACGCCGTTGCCGTCCGCGTCGTGGAACCGGCCGGTCCAGACCTGCCCGCGCGTGTCGCCCGCCCCCTGGAGCCAGACGGTCGAGATCTGCGGCGTCCGCGGCTTGCCGAGGATCCGTGGCTGCGGTTGGCCGAAGAAGATTTCGTCAAAGTACCTCGCGAGCGGGCCGGTGCCGTCCACCGGGTAGCCGGTGTCCCAGGCGAGCGGGCAGACGACGGCGCGGACGTTTCGCAGACCGAGCAAGTCGTCCTCGAGTTTGAAGAACCGCCGCAACCGTTCGGCGAAGAGCCGCTCTTGCGCGGCGAGGTCGGTTTCCTTCGCTGCCAACTCCTGGCGGCGCTTGACCGCCTCCTCTTCCTGGGAAAAGTCGTTCAGGCTCGCCTGACGCTCCTCCGTGATCTGTGCGCGAAGGTTACGAAGCCGGTCGTTGTCAGCCCGTAGTTCGCGGTTGCGGGCGATCATCCCTTCGGTGCGGAAGGTTTCGCCGTGAACGTAGCGGGCCACGTCGGTGACCATGTAGGCGGCGGACGGGTCCACGCGAATGAGCGCCAGATCGGCCTCCGGCGCGGCGAAGCGCACCGCCAACGCGGCGCGAGTGCCGCTACCCGGCGGTCCCGCTTCTGCTGATTCGGGCCCTGCGTCAGGTTCGAGCGTGTAGTTGCGTGTGGCCGTTAGGTCGATGAGGGTCGCCGACTTCGGCAATTCTTTGCCGACGTGCGACTGCCAGCCGGTGAAGTCCGAACCGATGACGGCGACGCGAACGCCGGCGCCGCGATATTTCATCGCGTGCAGGCGAGCGAGCCCGGTCGCGGCGAGGACGTCGATCGGTTGTCCGGCCAAAGGCGGCGTCGGCTGAACGGTCGCGGCGCGAGGCAGGCGAACGCTCGCGACGTCCGGTGAGGCCGCCAAGTTCCGCGCGACGGCGAGCGGCGCGGCGATCGACACGACCGGCCCGATTCGGCCTTCGACCATTACGCCGGGAACAGTCAGCATGGCGCCGCGCCAGCTCTGATCGAGCGCCGGCGGCGCGTTGGTCAGGATCGCTTCCAGTCGCGTCGGCCGCTGCGCCGCCGCGTCCGCCTCGCCGGTGATTTTCTCGCGAAGGTCGGGCGGCATTTTTTGCAGCGGCCCTTCCGGTTCCGGCGGGGGCGGGACGTCGACGCTCGGCAGAACGCCTTCGGTTTCGGCGAGCACCTCGGCAGTGCGGACGGGCACGACGCTGTGAATCGGCTCGGGCAACTCGGTCACCGGCGTCTCGGGCGCGAGCGGGCCCGCCGGCTGGCCGCGCAGGTCCTTGAGCAGATCGGTGACTCGTCCGGCGGGAATGGTCCCGAGCAGCCGCGTCTTGCTTTGGTGATCGAATCCGACCTTCGGGACGAAACCGAGCTTCGCCGCGAGGAGGTCGCGCGTTTGAGCGGCCAGTTCTTGCTGACGCGACGGCGCGATCTTCCGCAGGCCGATCTGGACGAGGACCGGCTGTTGTGCGTTGTCCGGCAGCTTCAGCCCGGCGGGGATGAGAAGGACCGTTCGCACGTGCGATTCGCGCAGAAAGTCCTCGACCTTGTTCGACGGCAATCGGCCGCGGAGACGGTCGGCGAACAGGTCGGCCGGCTCGTCCTCCTCGCCCGGTTCGCGTTTGAAATCGATCGACTCGAGGTAGCGGGTCATCTCCATGAACTGGACGATCCGCTGGTTCGTCGCGGCCCGGATGCTGTACCGTGCCTGAACGTCGTACTCCGGCGGCGGTGGTGGCACGACCCGCTGCGCCGGCAGCATCGGCGTGAGCAGCAGAACCGCTGCGAGCGTTAGAGTCACTCGGGCAAGGGGGCGAATCGACGACATCATGCGAGGGTCCCTCGGCGCGCAATGATCTGATTGCATTGTGGCACCGGACGGGGACGCATGCCAAGCTAGGCGGAGATGAAAGTGGGAAACCGCAGGCCACGTGGGAAAAGGACGCGGATCGCGCCGGCCGGGGCGGGAAAATGGTT
>DATJGQ010000567.1:0-2945 GCA_035494815.1 Gemmataceae bacterium | reverse complement strand
CGCCGGGTGATTCCAGACGTAACGACGCCGCGACGATGTTGATCGCCGTCGTCACATTCTGCGTGAAGATCAACCGATTCGGCGACGTGCCGACGAATTCGGCGAGACGTTCCCGGGCCCGCCACAAGAGCGGCGGCGACTCCCGCAGCAGAAAGTCCATCGGCTCCTCGGCGAGCCGACGGCGCAGGGCGGTCACGCGCTCGAACACCGGCCGCGGCGTCGGGCCGAACGAGCCGCTGTTCAAATTCGCGACCGTCGGATCCAGCAGCATGGCCGCGCGGGCGGCCGACCAGTCGGGAACGCTCATTTGTTGGTCCTGTCCCGGTCAGTTCGTCTCGGCGCACACCGCCCGGTTCGCTACAATTCCCCGTCCCAAACGACTGACCCATAACGCCCGGGAATCAAGGAGATTCTCCGCCATGCCCCGTTTACGCAGTTTGGCCGCATGCGCCATCGGTCTGTTCGCGATCCCCGCGTTCGCCCAGCAACCGGCCGCCTCGCCCGCCCCGGCGACGAATGCCGTCGCCGCGACCGCGAACGGCCAGCCGGTATCCGAGGTCGCCGTTCAGCGCGGACTCAAGCGTGTTCCCCCGGCCGAGCATGCCAAGGCCCGGCCCGAGATTCTCAATTATCTCATCGACAATGTCATCCTCGACCAGTACCTCGCCGGGCAGAAGATCCCGGTGGACGTCAAAGAGGTCGACGCCCGCGTTGCCGAAATCCAGTCCGAGGTCAAGAAGCACGGGCAGGACTATCAAAAGATGCTCAAAGACCTGATGCTCACTGACGAGGAGTTGAAGGCCCAGGTCACCGCCGACTTGCGATGGGAGAAGTTCGCGGTCGGCAAGGCGACCGAGGCGGCGCTCAAGCAGCTTTACGAACAGAACGCCGAGATGTTCGACGGGAGCCTCGTCCGCGCCCGGCATATCCTGCTGACCCCGGCGGCCGGAGACGCGCCGGCCGCAACCCAGGCGAAAGCCCAGTTGACGCAGATCAAGCAGCAGGTCGAAGCGGAGGCGGCGAAAGAGGCCGCCAAGCTGCCCACGAGCGCCGACCCGCTCGCCCGAGAGACGGAACGCATCAAGAAGCTCGAGGACGCGTTCGGCAAACAGGCGGAGAAGTGCTCGGCGTGCCCGTCGAAGAAGGACGGCGGCGACCTGAATTGGTTCCCGCGGGCCGGCAGCATGGTCGAGCCGTTCGCCAAGGCCGCCTTCGCACTCAAGCCCGGCCAGATGAGCGATCCCGTACAGTCTCCGTTCGGTTACCACCTGATCCTGGTCACCGCCCGGAAGCCGGGGCAGACGACGAAGTTCGAGGAGGTCAAGGAAGAGGTGAAAGAGATCTTCTGCAACCGCCTCCGCGAGGAACTCGTCGGCAAGCTCCGCGAGTCGGCCAAGATCGTGATCACGCCGGTGAAGTGAACGACACCGATCGTGTGCCCGAGCAGCCCGCGGGCCGGTGCCCGCGGGCTTTGTCATTCACGGAGGAGTGGCGGCAATGCGTACCGTTTTTCTGTTGATCTTGTCGAACACGTTCATGACGGTGGCGTGGTACGGCCACCTGAAATTCAAGCACGCCGCACTGCTGACGACCGTTCTCGTGAGTTGGTTGATCGCCCTACCGGAGTACGCACTGCAGGTGCCGGCGAACCGCTTCGGCCACGGTCAGTTCACTGCGCCACAGCTAAAAGTCATTCAAGAGGCGATCTCGATTGCGGTCTTTCTGGTGTTCAGCATGCTTTACTTACGAGAAACGCCGTCATGGCGTGTCGGCGTGGCGTTTGTGCTCATCCTCGCGGCAGTCGCTCTGGCCGTGTCATCGGAACAGCGTTAACGGCGCCTTGCCGCGACACTGACTTTCGGGGACCGGTATTGCCGCAGCGCGGCCAGTGTTCGCTCGAATTCGGCCGGCAACGGTGCCGTCGCCTCCAGCCACTTGTCCCTCTTCGGATGACGAAACCGCAGCCGGTACGCGTGCAACGCCTGCCGCGACAGCAGCACTTCGTCGGCCGCCGGGTCGAGGCCGGGCACCAGGTCGCTCAAGCGAAACTGGTCGCGGCTGCTGTAAACCTTGTCGGCCAGCACCGGACAGCCGACGCTCGCCAGGTGCACACGAATTTGGTGCGTCCGCCCCGTCTTCGGCTGGCATTTGACGAACGTGTAACCGACGAATCGCTCGCCGACCTCGTAGAAGGTGACCGCGTCCTTCGCGTCCTCGTCTTCCTCGTCGTCGGTAACCGTCATCTTGATGCGGTCGTGGCGGTGGTGGCGGATGCGACTCTCAATGTAGTCACTGTCCCGGTCGAGCAGCCCCTGAGTGATCGCGGCGTATTCCTTGAAGATCTCGCGCCGCTCGAACTGCAGGCTCAGCGCCCGGTGCGCGTGCTCCTCCTTGGCGACGAGGATGACGCCGGTCGTGTCCCGGTCGAGACGGTGGACGATGCCCGGCCGGTGTTCGCCGCCGGACTCGCTCAGACTGCCGAAGCGGTGGGCGATCGCATTCGCCAGCGTGCCGGTCCAGTTCCCCTTCGCCGGATGCACCACCATGTCCGCCGGCTTGTTGATGAGCGCGAGCCACTCGTCCTCGTAGAGGACGTCGAGCGGAATTTCTTCGGGGATCGGCCGGCCGTTTCTGGGTTTCGGCAGCCAGATGCGGATCGCGTCGCCGGTCTTGACCTTGTAGCTGGCCTTCTGCGGCGCGCCGTTGACGGTCACCGTGCCGGCGTCGATCGCCTTGCGGATGAGGGAACGGCTAAAGTCGGCAAACTGGAGCGCGAGGTACTGATCGAGCCGCTGGCCGTCGACCTTCACGCCGGCGACGTGGTCTTCGGGGTACTCGCCGGGCTCGATTTGCGGTGCGGACATGGGTGAAGCTGACCGCGCCGGCGGTGGGACGCTATGACCTTGGCTCGCAGGTCTTGCCGGCTTCAGGGGCCTTCGGCAGAT
>DATJGQ010000566.1:0-3378 GCA_035494815.1 Gemmataceae bacterium | reverse complement strand
TCACGGTCCTGCAGTTCATGACCGAAGCGGCCGTCAGCCCGTTGATCTTCGGCTACCCGTTCCTGATCGCCTGTGCCGGCCTTTGGACACAAGTCCGAATGGTCTGGGCGACCACGGTGTGCTGCTTCCTCGGTTACCTGTGGCTGGCGATCGAGGACCTAACGGGACAGTTCCTCCCCGAACGCGCGCCACACCCGTTCCACCGACATTTCATCTTCCTCATCTCGCTCGTCGTGCTCGGCTTCGTCATGTCGTACCAGGTTCAGCGTGTGCGGGCGCTGAGTCGATATTGCGAAGGGCGTTCGCGGGCGTGAAAAAGCCTTGAGATCTCATGGCACCTTCGAGAAGCCGTAGGTTCTCAGGGCAGGCACCAGTGCCAGCGGGTTCTTGTCGTGGTCGACGACGCCCCACGGGATCGCCTTGCGGTCCCCGAGCACCTTTTCCATGAAGTCGATGATCTTCGTGTCCACGCCGAGGGCCTGTTGGCCTAGCAGCGCCTGGCCGGCCAAATCCGTCCCTTTCACGTCGTAACGCTGCGTTAACCGATTCTTCTGTCGGCCGGTGGTCAGGATGTTGAACACGCCCTCGGCCGTTTGGGCGGCGCCCCGGTCGCGCTCGCCGTAGATCAGGTAGAACGGCGTCCGCTCCCGCATCATCGGATTGCGGGCCCACGCGTTGATGTCGAAGCTAATGTTATTCGGCCGCTGCACCAGACTCAGCCAGACGCACCCGGCGATGTCCTGCCCGCCGAGATGCTGGACTCCGGCGGTCTGCAGGGCGGTGAATCCGGTCGTGTACGTCCGGTTCCATTCGGTGGCCGTGAATAGCATGCCCAGGCTGGCACCCTCGTGCGCCCCGATCAAGAACAACGAGTTCACGCTCACCTCGCCGCTGTCGTTCTTCACTTCGAGGAACTTTCGGACGGCCAGGATGTCGTTGACCAACCAGGGCAGATAGCCGGGTTTGAAATCCTTGACGTCGATCTTTGACCTGTCCCCGCCCGGTCGATGCGTGACCAGATCGTTGTTGACGGCGACCTTCCAGAAATTGGGATCGACCGACCGGCTTTCGCCGTGCCCGCGGAAATCGAAGGAGACGACGTTGAACCCCTTGCCCTGCAACTGCCGGGCGAGGGTATCCCAATCGCCCTTGGAACGGTCGCTGCCGTATTTGTGCAGCAGGATGACGCAGGGCGAATCTTTGCCCATGCGGTCGGCATTCGTGCTCGGGTAGAAGGTGCCGACGAGGTTGACGCCGTCGACGGTGTTGATGGGAACGACCTGGCGGAACCGGTCCGGCGCCTTGGCGGCGTCTTTCTTGGTGGTCTGTGCGGGCGCGACGCCGGCCAGCCCGAACCCGACCGCGAGCAGCCCCGCCGCCAACAGGACCCGCCCCGCGCCGTAAAGTCGTGCCATGAATCTCTCTCCCACGATGGGTGCCCGCACGAGAGCCTCTTCCAGCATCCTAAACCCGCCGGGGGCGAGGGTCAATTCAAGGCAGGAGTCAGGAGTCAGGAGTCAGGGGTCAGGGGTCAGGGGTCAGGGTCGTGCCGATTATGACGACTCGCTCGATGGTTAGTACAATCGAGGTCACAGTTAATCCCTGACCCCTGACTCCTGACTCCTGTGCTCACCTCCCGCGGCTGGTGGTTCCTGCTATTCACGCTCACCCTGCTGGCCCTGGGAGCGATGTTAGTCTTGAACCCGAACGGGCCGGCGGCGGCGCTCGTCGCGGGTTTGGCACTCGTATGCTGGTTCAGCTGGGAGTGGACCGTGTTCGCCATGCAGGTCCGGCTCGCCGTCCGGCGGCTGAGCCTGGAGCGGGAGTTGGGCGACGAACGCGGCCCGGTCACGGCGCTATGGGCAAGCCGGCCGTTCACCGTTCGACTCCGGGCGCGGCTCGGAGGGTCGATCCCGCTCGGCGTGGTCTTTCTCAGCGACCGACCGCCGGTCGGCGCCGAACTGTTCGGCGGGGCCCCCGAATATGCCGGCGCGATCTCCGACGCCGGCGAGGCGGCCTGGGAATATCGACTGATCTGCCCGGCGCCGGGGTCGCTGCGGTTCGAGGGCTGTCGCGTCCGCCTCGCCGACCGGCAGGGGTTTTTCTACTTCGACACGTTCTTGCGCGACCCGAAGACTTACCCGGTCCTTCCGAAACTGGTCGGGGCCGAAGCCGAGCAGCGGGCCGATAAGCGGTTCAACCTGCTGCCGCCGCCGGGCGTGCACCGCCACCGCCGGCCGGGGAGCGGCAGCGAACTGTTGGACTTGCGGGATTACCGTCCGGGCGACCCGCCGCGCTGGATCGCGTGGAAGGCCTCCGCCCGTCGGGACCGGCTGATCACCCGCGAGTTCGAGAGCGAAGTGCCGCTGCGGTGCACGCTGTTCGTAGACACCTCCGACAGCGTCCGCCTCGGCCCGCCGGGACAGAACGCACTCGCCGGGCTTGTGCAGGTCGCCGCTGCCGTCTCCCAGGCCGCCGCCGCCAACCACGACCTCGTCGGACTGGCGATCTGCGACGAGCATCGCACGGAGTACGTCGCGCCCGCGCGGACGCGGGTCCACACCGTCGACCTGCTCCGCCGGCTCGCGGTGCGGGCGAACCTCGCGCCGGCGACCGAGGCCGCCGACGTCGATCCGCTCACCGACAAGGCCTGGGCCACCGCGGCTCAGCATTTTCCGGACCTGCTGGACCCGGCGGTTAATCAGTTCCCCGCCTGGCTGCCGTGGCTAAGCCCCCCGCCGGGGTGGGTTCGTCGACACCCGACGTGGGGCGACCGGCTGCTCGCGCGGTGGCGCATGCTCTTCTATCGTCACCGCCGCCGTTACGCTCGCCGGAAGCGCCTGGCGGCGCTGTTCGCCGTCCGTTACGAGTTACCGGCGGGCGGGCTCGCACTCTTGCTCGAGGACGACGCCGCGTTCGCCGCGCACGCCCAAAAGTTCCTGGCCGAGCACCGCGTGCCGTTCGACGTGCCGCTGTACGACGCCCGCGGCCGCTATCTGTTCGCCCGGCCGGCGAAGGTCGTTGTGTTGTCGAAGGCGCTGACACGGTCCGTGGGCCGTGGGAGGGACAACGAACTATTCGTTATTCTCGCGGACCTGATGGAGTTGGAGCCGCATCTGATGCCGTTGCTCAAGGCGGTGCGGGTCGCGCGGGCCCGGCACCACCAGGTCCTACTCGTTTGTCCCTGGCCGTCCGGACTGGCCGCTCCGGACGGGCCGGAACCACCCGCGCTCCCGCCCGACGATGCGACCGTCCCGGAACTCGTCCGGCTCGCAACGCGGCAACGACTGCACCGGGCCTGGCACGCCGCGCGGCAGGCGTTCGGCCGGCTCGGCGTCCCGGTCGTGAACGCGGCCAGCGGCGACCCGGCCCGATTGA
>DATJGQ010000565.1:0-4437 GCA_035494815.1 Gemmataceae bacterium | reverse complement strand
TCGACCCTCAAGGGTTCTGCGCCGGATAACGTATTTTTTTCGTTTCCGGCCACATCCCGCCGTTTTGTGCTCTACTGTTGTCCAAACGCGAGTCAGCACGTCCCGTCACGGTTCGTTGATCCCACGGAGGGATCGCATCGTCATCCACATCTCGGAGGTCCGCACGTGACGCTCGGTCGTTTCCGCACGAACCTCTTCGTCACCCGGCTGGAAAACCGTCTCGCCCCGTCGGGTGCCCCGACGCAATGGCAGGTCCGCGGCTCCGGCGGCGGCGGCGCGCTCTTCTCCCCGCAGTTCAACCCGGCCAACCCGAACGACATTTACATCGCCTCCGACATGAGCGAGGTCTTCCACACGACCAACGCCGGCGCGTCCTGGCAGATGGTCGATTTCCGCCAACTCCAGGGCGGGCACGAAGCCCGGGTGCAGTTCACCGAAGACCCGAACATCCGCTACAGCATCGACTACTCGAACGTCGACGGCGGCGACCTCGTGCGGCCCTCGAAGAGCACCGACGGCGGGCAGACCTGGCAGTCGATCGCGTCCGACCCGACCTTCGGCGGCGCCTTCTACCTGTTCGCCGACCCGACCAACCACAACCGGCTCGTCGTCACCGACTACGTCAATCTCTATTTCTCTAACGACGGCGGCCAGACGTGGGCCCAGCGGTTTAAGGCCCTCGACGGCGGAGCCGGCGTTCTGATCGGCGGGGCGTTCTGGGACGGGCAGAACATCTATTTCGGCACGAACTACGGCATACTCGCCAGCAATAACGGCGGGCAGAGTTTCTCCCTGCTGAACGTCGGCGGCATCCCGGCGGGGCAGTCGATGCTATCGTTCGCCGGGGCGAGGGTGGGGACGACGACCCGCTTCGTCGCCGTCACCTGGAGTTCCGTGGACGTCTTCGCCGGGGTCGCGGGCTACGACAATTTCGGCGGCGCGAACGTCCTCACCCTCGACCTCGGTGCCGCGAACTGGACGCTCCGCAACCTCGGCACCACCGCCTGGCCGTTCTACGCGGGAATGGCCGGCAACGACGTCAGCACGATGTACGTCGCCGGCGGGTCGACCGCCGCGAGTCCGACCGTCTACAAGTCGACCAACGGCGGCGCCACCTGGACGAGCGTCCTGAATACCGCCGGCAACGCGAACGTCGCCACCGGATGGAGCGGCTCGGGCGGCGATCGCGACTGGTCCTACGGCGAGATGGCCCTGGGGTTTACCGTTTCGTCGTCCGATCCGAGCAAGCTGATCATCACCGATTTCGGCTTCGCCCACGCGTCGACCGACGGCGGCGCGACCTGGCAGGCGCTTTACGTGCCCGCGGCCGACCGGAACGCCGCCGGCGCGACCACGCCGAAGGGCCGTCCCTATCACGACACCGGCCTCGACAATACGACGTCCTGGAACGTCGCCTGGGCGGACGCCACGCACGTCTTCATCGGCAACGCCGACGTCCGCGGCCAGTTGAGCGTCGACGGCGGCCAGACGTTCGGGTACGGCTACACCGGCCACACGCGGAACTCGATGTACCGCGTCGCCACGGCCGCGAACGGCACGATTTACGGCGCGGCGGGCTCCGTCCACGACCTCTACCAGAGCACGTACCTCCAGGACGCCCGCATCGACGGCGGCGATGGGGCCGTCCTCTTCTCCACAGACAAGGGCGTGACCTGGCAGACCCTGCACGACTTCAACGACGTGGTCAGTTGGGTCGCGGTCGATCCGAACAACGCGAACCGCCTGTACGCTTCCGTCGTCAACAGCACCGCTGGCGGCATTTACGTCACGAACACCTTGAGTGACGGCGCCGGATCGACGTGGACCAAGCTCACCAATCCGCCGCGGACCGAAGGTCACCCGCTCGACGTCGTCGTGCTCAACGACGGCACGCTGGTGGTCAGCTTCTCCGCGCGGCGGAATTCGGTCGGGGCGTTCACGGCGAGTTCGGGCGTGTTCGTCAGCACCGACGGCGGCCAGACCTGGGCGGACCGCAGCGACGCCGGCATGCGCTACTGGACGTGGGACGTGGTCGTGGACCCGTTCGACGCCACGCAGAGCACCTGGTACGCGGGCGTCTTCAGCGGCTGGGGCGGCCCGCCGAACGACCTCGGCGGACTCTACAAGACGACCAATCGCGGCGTCAGTTGGACCCGCGTCTTGGCCCTCGACGGCGTCACCTCGGTCACGTTCAACCCGAGCGACCAGAACGAAGCGTACATGACGACGGAGACCCGCGGCTTGTGGTTCAGCAGCAACATGCGGGCGGCGACTCCGACTTTCGCGGCCGTGGCGAGCTATCCGTTCCGCCAACCCGAGCGGGTGTTCTTCAACCCGTACAACCCGAGCGAGGTCTGGGTGACGAGTTTCGGCGGCGGCGTCCGCGTCGGCACCACGGCAGCAGCGCCCGCCCCGCAGGTCGCGTCGTTCCGCGTCAACGACGGCTCCGCCCAGCGGTCGATGGTGACGAGCCTGACCGTAACGTTCAGCAGTCAGGTGACGCTGGCACCCGGAGCCTTCATTCTGACCCCGCAGGGCGGTTTACCGGTCGCGCCGAGCTTCACGACCGCCGTCAATAACGGCGCGACGGTGGCGACGATCACGTTCGGCGGTTCGCTGGCCGACGGGCGCTACACGCTGACGACGGTTGCGTCGCTGGTCCGCGACCTCACCGGCATCGCGATGGCCGCCGACCGGCAGGACGCTTTGTTCCGTCTGTTCGGCGACGTCAACGGCGACGCGGTCGTCAACGGCACCGACCTGACCGCCTTCCGCAACGCCTTTGGCGCGTCGTCCGCCGACGCGAATTACGCCTGGTACCTGGACAGCAGCGGCGACGGCGTCATCAACGGCACCGACCTGACCGCGTTCCGCACGCACTTCGGCGTGGTTTTGCCGTGACCTTGAGCTAATCCGTGGGGCTGGTTTCTAGCAGGACTCCGGCGTGCAACCGACGACGGATTCTCAGTCGGGAGCACGAAAAATGATGGCAAAATGAGGGCCGCCGCAATCCGCCTTGACCGCCCGGCGGCGGTTGCTTCAATGGGGGGTTGTTCAGGGCCTCACGGACGATCGCCCTGCCAGATTCTCCGGAGCCGGTTTCATGCTCGACGAATACACGCCCTACCAGCAAAAGGTCATCAAACGGTATTACGCCAACCAGGACACGCTGCAGCGACAGCGGCTCGCGGAGTTGGTGACCGAACTGTACCTCGCCGCCGGGGCCAAACGGCAGCGAACATGGAAGGCGGCCGCGACCGCCATGCAGAAGCTCGGCGTGCCGCAACCGCGGATCGATCACCTGCTTAAGCAAAACGACCCGGCCCTGTTGGCACAGGTCGTCAAAGAATTGGAAGTGCGGGCTTAAGGGGTGGCGATCAGAGCCGCGACCGTAAGGGAGCGGGGCAAGCGCCCGCTCCCTGACGGTCGCGGCTCTGATAGCGCACACTTTCAAGCTCAGCCCTGGGTAATCACACATCCGCGCAGCCGGCCCGTCGCTTCGAGAATGGCGGCCTGCAGGGGCGACGTATCGCGCGCGCCGAGCCGGTGGACCAGATAGACGGCGTCGCACACGTCGGCGACGGCGGCCGCGGTCGGGGACTCCTCCCACGCGCCGGCGTCCACGAGTACCCAGTCCGCCCGGCCACGGAGCAGTTCCAGCACGCCGGGAAGTTCGTCGCCGTTCCATGCCGCCGTCGGTTTGCCGGCAGTGAGAACAGCCAGGTTGGGCTGGATCGTTTCTTGCAGACTCCAGGCGAGGGGAGTCTGCCGGGCGAGCACATCGCGAAGGCCAGGTTGGGCCGAGACGCCGAGCCGCGTGGCCAGCGCGGGGTGGTCCGGGTGTGCGTCGACGACGATGACCCGTGTCGCATCCTTCTTCGCCAGCGTCACCGCGAGGTTGAGCAGCACCGTCGTGGCGCCCGATTGACCGGCGGCGCCGACGACCGCCAGCGCCCGCGGCTGCGTGCCGGGCAGTTGCGACTCGATCTGTGTGACCAGTGCGCGATATTGACCGCTCACCGTGTGATCGGGCTGGTGATACGCCACCAGGTCAGGGCCGAACCCTCGGCCGGACAGATGACTCGCCCGGACCGGCTCGAAGCGGATGTGAATGATCCCGCCGAAGGCCGGCTCCTCCGGGGGCAGCGGCGGCTCGGGCGGCGGCGGCGGTGCGACGACCGGCGGTCGCGGCGGCGGCTCGTCGGCCGCGCGGACGATGCGGATCGCCGGTTCGTGGATGTCGCCGACTTCAATGAACGGGATGGTGGGATCGAGCTCCTCTTCATCGTCCACCGGTTCCGGCTCACGGACGGCCAGGATTTCGGCGATGGCGACGGGGGCGTCGTGCGGACTGAGGCGCGCGCGTTCGGCCTGGCGGAGTAGGTCGGCCATCCGTCCCATGGGGGCGCCTCCTTGCGAAATCAGGTGGTTAGGTGG
>DATJGQ010000564.1:0-2195 GCA_035494815.1 Gemmataceae bacterium | reverse complement strand
TCGACGCTGCCCGGGCTGCAGTGGCACGTGTACGATCCGGTCGGCCGCGACAACGCGCTGGCCGGGGCAAAGCTGGCGTTCGGGCGCGAGTTGGCGCCGGTCTACCGGTTCGACCGTGCGAAGGTCATCCTGTCGATCGACGGCAACTTCCTCATGGACGACCCGGGGAGCGTGCGCTACGCGCGCGACTTTGCCCGCAGTCGAGGCATCGACGGGATCCGGCGGCCGATCGATTCGAGCGAGATGGCCCGCCTTTACGCCGTCGAGAGCACCTCGACCATCACCGGCACCAAGGCAGATCACCGCCTGCGCCTGCCGCCGGACGAGGTGCAGTCGGTCGCGCGGGAGATCGCGCGGGCCCTCGGCACCGGCGGTGAGACTGGCGCGGCGGCCGAATCACCGAGCACCGGTCCCTCGACCCGGCCTGCGGAATCGTCGCACGCCAGTGCGGAGGAGCGCAAGCACCGGTTCGTCCAAACGGTCGTGGCTGACCTGCGGCGCGCGGGGGCCGCGGCCGTCGTGGTCGCCGGCGAATGTCAGCCGCCGGAGATCCACGCCCTGGCGTACGCGATGAACCAGACGCTGGGGAGCGTCGGCAATGGCGACGACAAGCCGGTCAGTTTTATCAAGCCGCCGGAAGCCAATGTCGCCAACGGCGTCGAATCGCTCCGCGATCTGCTCAGCGCGATGGACGCCGGGCAGGTCGATCTCCTGCTGATCCTGGGTGGCAATCCCGCATACACCGCCCCGGCCGACCTGCGGTTCGGCGAGCGGCTCAAGGCCTTTACCGACCAACTCCGCCCCGACGGGTATCCCGGCTGGTCGGTCCATCTCGGCGAGTACTTCGACGAGACGTCCCTCCGCTGCCAGTGGCACCTGCCGGAGGCGCACTTCCTGGAATCCTGGGGCGACGTCCGCGCTTACGACGGCACGGCGTGCATCGTCCAGCCGCTGATCTCGCCGCTCTACCAGGGCCGGACCGCATCTGAAGTCCTGGCGTCCGTCCTCGACCGCCTGACCACCACCGCCGGCCGCACGACCGGCGCCGCGGCAACGCAGCCCGGATCAGCCGGGGATCAGCCGACGGGAACCACCGGCCCAACGACTCGCGGGGGCGAAGCGGTTGTCGCAAACACCGGGTACGAGGTCCTCCGCGCGTTCTGGCGTAAACAAGTCGGCGAAAAGAACTTCGAGCAGTGGTGGCAAAAGACCCTCGCACGGGGCGTGATCGAGGGGACAGCCTATAAGAGCGAACAGCCGTCGGCCCAGGCCGATTTGGCCGCACTCCTGAATGCCCCTGTCACACGCCCGGCAGCGGCGACGACGAATCCATCCGCCACGCAGCCCGGCGGCTCGATCCGGGTCGTCTTCCGGCCCGACCCTTCGGTCTGGGACGGCCGCTTCTCGAACAATGCCTGGCTGCAGGAACTCCCCAAACCGCTGACCAAACTCGTCTGGGACAATGCGGTAATCCTGAGTCCAAACACCGCACGTGCCCTCGGTTTCGCCGAGGAACTCCCGGCCAACCTGACGAAGACCGGCGACTCCGACGAGCTGCACAAGGTGAACGGCCGGCTCGTCTCGCTAACGGTGGGCGATCGGCATCTCAACGGCGCCCCGGTCTGGATCCTGCCCGGTCACCCCGACAACGTCGCCACGCTCTACTTCGGCTACGGCCGCGAGCGGCTCGGGCGCGTGGCCAACGGCATGGGCTTTAACGCGTACGCACTTCGGACCAGCGCCAACCTCTGGACCGCTCCGAATGCCGAGATCAAAGTCCAGCCCGGGCGCTACGCGCTGGCGACCACCCAGTCCAGCCAGGTGATCGACACCGGGACCAACGAAAACCGGGAACTGGTGCGGCACGGCACGTCCGCCGACGAGATCTTCGAGCACGTCGTGCGGCGACTGCCGATTGCCGAGCAGCCGGCCGCGCGGAAGGCGTTCCAGGAACAGAAGAACCCCGGCAGCCGGGTCAGCCTGCCCGTCATCCCGGATCTCGATACGCGAACGGAGCGCGGCACGGCTACGGACCCCGGCCTTCCCCGGTCGCTTTACCCCGGCGCGCCCGACCAGGGGACGCCGGACGGCTCGCACAACCCGAACTACCCCGCCTGGGCGATGGTGATCGACCTGACGGCGTGCATCGGGTGCAACGCGTGCGTCGTCGCCTGCCAGTCGGAGAACAACATCCC
>DATJGQ010000563.1:0-2479 GCA_035494815.1 Gemmataceae bacterium | reverse complement strand
GTCGACGTCCAGCTGACCCTGGATTCGAGCCTCCCCGGGGTGAGGGTCGAGGCTACCAGCAAGACGGTCGGGCGGACGGGAGTCGAAATGGAGGCCATGACCGCGGTCTCCGTGGCCCTCCTGACGGTCTACGACATGGCGAAGGCCATCGACCGCGAGATGGTAATTGGAGATATCGTCTTGCTCGCAAAAACAGGTGGTAAGTCGGGCCCATGGTCAAGGCTTGATGGCACGGGCTCTGCCCTTTAGGGTACGACAGTCAGCGGTAGTGTTCGCTGCACCTAACCTGTTGCCTAGGAAAAGGTTATGCGTAACCTGCGTGGCACGTACGTGCACCGGGGCGATGTGGTACGTCGCCGTCGAAGGCTAAAGCAGACGCTCCTGGTCCTTGGATTCTGTGTGGCAACCGGCGTAATCGCCGCTAGCCGGGAGCCGGCCACCGTGAATGCGGAGCCGACCCCAAAGACCGAGACGAGCTCGTTTTTCATTACCCCGGGGGAAGCCCGGAGACTGGAAAACCAGTTGGCCGACGCGCGTGGCGAACTGGATATGGTGAAGGCCCAGTTCGACCGGGCAACGCGGATCATCGACTACTCCAAGCACTATGACATCGGTGCGGGGATGGCGTCGTCGATCTTCGACACGGCCCTTGGCGAAGGGGTCGACCCGGACCTGGCGTTCCGGCTGGTACGTCTGGAGAGCGAGTTCAATCCACGGGCGAAGAGCTCCGTCGGGGCGATCGGTCTCACCCAGCTCATGCCGTCGACTGCCCGCCTCTATCAGAAGGGTGTGTCGGTGGACCAGCTCTACAACGGCGAAACGAATCTGAAGATCGGGTTCCGCTACCTGCACAACCTGCTCAAGCTGTACGGCGGCAACGTCGAGCTGGCGCTGGTCGCCTACAACCGCGGCGAGGATGCGGTCGACGCCGATCGGCGGGCTGGGCGGGATCCGCGGAACGGATACCAGAAGAAAGTGATGGGCAATTACAAAGGCCGGGGAATCATTCAGCAGGGCCAGAAACGATAAGCCCGGATTTGTCATCCCGAGCGCAGCGAGGGACCTGCTTGTTGGAAAAGCAGGTCCCTCGCTGCGCTCGGGATGACAACACCCCGCCTTATCCGCGGGACCCTGGCTTCTTTTTTGGCGAGACCTTCTTCGGCTTGGACCCGGAAACGAGTATCTCCTGCCCCGGGAAGATGATGCTCTTCTTCAGGCCATTGATCCGCATGAGTGTCGCGACGGTGGTGTGATACTTCCTGGCGATCGAACCCAGGTTCTCGCCCTTTCGCACGACGTGGACGCCCGTGGTCGAGTAGCTCCCATAGCGTTCGATCGACGGATCCGGAACAGAGGTCGCCGCCATCACCGCGTCGGCAGTGGGGACGTAGACGATCTGGCCCGCCAGGTATTTCCCGCTCTTCGACCGTTTGAGTCCCTTGTTGAATTCGGGGATTCGTCGCGGCTGCACCTTCGTGATGGCCGCGAGCTTCGCCGCGGTTTCGGTGCCCTTGGTACGGACGACTTTCGCTCCGATGCGGAGCGAATCAGGTATTCCGGCGAACGCGCTGTCGAAGCGGGTCGCCGTCCCGGCAGGAATGCGAAGCCATGCGCTGTCGCGCGGCGGCGTCATTCCACGGAGAATCTGGGGATTGAGCTCCTTGAGCTCCTTGACCGTCGCATCCGTCGCCCGCGCGATCGAGGCGAGCGTCGTCAGAGGTGGAACGGCCACTGAATCGTAGACGTACGCCGGCCGAACGGGGATCGACAGGCCGTACTTGTCCGGCTCCTTGGCGATGAGCGCGGCGGCGATGATCTGCGGCACGTACTCGCGCGTCTCGTTGCGGAGATAGTCGCGGTCGGCGAGCGCGAAAAAGAGGTCATCGCCAGCCAGGCTGTCGAGCGCCTCGGAGTAGCGGTCGAGCCCTTTGGCAATCCGGCCCGGTCCGCCGTTGTAGGCCGCCGCGGCGAGGTAGATGGACCCGAACTGGTCGCGAAGTCCGGCCAGAAACTGGACGGCCGCCTTCGTCGATTTCACCGGGTCCCGGCGCTCGTCCATCCACCAGTCGACTCGCAGTCCCATGCCGCGGGCCGTCGACGACATGAACTGCCACATGCCGACCGCGGCGGCGCGTGAGTAGGCGTTGGGATCGAACCCGCTTTCGACGAGCGCGAGGTAATACATGTCTTCGGGAATCCCGCCGGCGCGCATCTGGGCGCGAATCATCGATTCGTAGCGGCTGCCTTCGGCGAGGCGGTCCTCGATGTACGACTTCGACGGACCGGTGAATCGCGACAGATAGTGCTCGACGCGAGCCGTGTTCTCGTACGTCTTGACCTCGATGTCCCAGACCGGCGCGACCTTGGCCGGAAGAACGGCGGCCGACACCTCGGCAACCACGGGCGGCGCCGCCTCCACCACTCGCGACGCGACGAAGGCCGAGTCGTTGCGCGGGTAGCCCTGCTGCGTGACGGCGTT
>DATJGQ010000562.1:0-2057 GCA_035494815.1 Gemmataceae bacterium | reverse complement strand
GGACGCAGTAGCCGACGTCGACGGCCTGCTTGTACGTGTCGGGCGCGGCCTGGAGATGCTCAGGCAGGACCGAGTAGTAGTAGCGGTCCCGCCGTTCAATCAGGTCCTTGTCCTTCGAGTTGTAGACGAGCGCCTGCTCGTTTACGCGGAGGGCGGCGAGCGGGTTGCCTTGCTTCTCGTGGAGGTCGGCGAGCAGGCGATAGGTCTCGATGCCGCTGCGTTCGTAGGCGGTGTAGAGTTGATAATTCGCGACGGCGGTCGCGAAGTCGCCGCGGGCCTGGGCGTCCTCGGCGAGGCGTTTGACGATGCTATAGAAAGTGTGGCGCTCGTCGTCGGCGAGCACTTTGGGGCCGACGCCGAGGCCCGCCTGTTTGCCGGCTTCGAGGGCGTGTCGCGCCCCGTCCGCGTCGCCGGCCCGCTCACACGCTTGGGCGACCTGCTGACCGATCGACGGTCCGTTCTGCGGCAATCCGAACAGGGCGATGCGCAGATACTCGACCCCGCGCCGCCATTGGGCCTGGTCATTCACGAGTGCCAGGCCTAGCTGCTGGACATACGAATGATCGAATTCGGCGACGGGACCGGCTCGGTACTCGGCTTCGGTGAGGCCGCTGTAGAGGAGCCGTTTGAGGGTCCAGGCGTCGGCCGCGTCGGAGGTGAGGGCCAGTGCTCGCTCGACGGCGGCGATCGCCTCCAGTCGCCGGCCCGGCTGTGCGAGTTGCGGCGTGCCGACGCGGCGGTTCAACTCGGGATGCAACGTCAGGGCCAGTTGCCATGCTTGCAACAAGACCGACTTCCGCACCGGATCGTCCACCGGCCACGCGGCCAGGTCGAGCACACGGGTGAGAGCCGCGGACGCATCGTCGAAACGGCGGGCGTGCGTCGCGGCGACGGACCGCCAGTACTCGACTCTCGGCGACAGCGCCGGATCCTGCCCCGCGACGAGGTCCAAGAGATGCGTCGCCTCAGCCATTTGCGCGTCGGTCGGCCGTTCGTTGAGCAACGCCGCGGCGCGATCGAGGCAAAGGTAGGGGTCCACGAGCTTAAGCAGATTCGGGTCGGCGGCGATCGTCGCCGGCTCGAGCGCCCGGTGCACGTCCCACATCGTCTCGCGGGCCAGCTTGTTGTTGGGATCGAGCTGTGCGGCCCGCCGTAGCGCCGTCAGCGCCTGGCGATACCGGCCGAGGCGGGCGTAACTCAGTCCGCGGAGCGTGTACTTGAATACGCGCAGACCGGGCAAGACTCGCCGCGAATAGACGTAGTAGAGGGCAGCCGGAATCGCGAGGCCGATGAGCGGCATCTCGGGCGTCGGCTTGATCAGCCAGATCGCCACCGCCAGCGCCCCGCACCACGCCGCGACTTCGACTTCCGACTCCTCCGCTTCACCCGCGAACGTGAGCAGGTAAAAGAACGGCAGCCCCAGCAGGAGAAAGAGGCCGAACGTCCGGCGGCTGGCCTCCGGCACGATGTCCGGGAATTGCTCGATCGCGAGGACCGCCGCGCCGACGAGCGCCGCCGCCGCGACCAGGCCGATGATCAGTCGATGCAGTGCGTTCGGCACCGTCCGCAGCCACATCAATCCGAGCCCGAGCGCCGCGCCGCCGCCGATGCACCAAAACAACAGCCGGTTGCTGTCGTCCGGTCGGATGGCGAGCGCGCCGGCGAACAGACCGAGGATCGAGCCGGCGTAAACGAGCGTCGGGCTTTCGAGCAACAGAAACAGCAGAAACGTGAGTGGCCGGCCGGCGACGCGGAATCCCTCGCGGACCTTTTGCACCGCGGCGATCGTCAATCCGACGGCCAGACCGCCGGCCAGCCAGAGTCCGACGCGCGCCGCCGCCCACGGGTCGTTGCCCGCGCTGAGCGCGGCGAAGAGCAAGAGACCGAGGAAGATGCCTTTGAGGAGGTACTCGGACGGCAACCAGGTCATGCGTCAACCGCCAGGCGGGGAATGGGGGGCCTGGAGTTGAGGGTATCGCGTCGGCGCCGGGAAGAAAAGGTCGCGGCGAGCGGGGTCGCGTAAGCGCCCCGAGGATTCTCAAGCATCCGGACGTTTG
>DATJGQ010000561.1:0-2615 GCA_035494815.1 Gemmataceae bacterium | reverse complement strand
CGAAGGCCAGACTCCGGCTGCGCCGGCGCCTCCTCCACCAGCCGGACCTGGAGCGCCGCAGGCGCCCACGACCCCGCGTGCCCCTTCCACACCTCCGACGACATCACCGCCGACGGCACCGGCCGGCCAACCGGGATCAGGTCCCGCGTCGACCACGCCAACCCGTCCCCCCGGGGCGTTGGTCGCCCCCGGTGCGCCCGCAACGCCAGCGCCTCCCGCAGCGGCCCTGGTCGTCATTCCGCCGCTCAATTACTCCGGGTCACTGCCGTCCTTCGAGGTGGCGTCGGTCAAGAAAGCGCCGGCGAGCAACACCAGCCTTCGGCTCTCGATGGGTCAGGGCGGACGCGCGACGCTGGCGCTGCCGCTCAAGCTGCTCATGCAGCAGGTGTGGAACGCGAAGGACTATCAAATCGTCGGCGGACCGAGCTGGATTACGAGCGATCGCTTCCTGATTACGGCGAAGGCCGAAACCGACGTGCCGCGGGATCAGGTCTATCTGATGATGCGGGCCCTCATCATCGAGCGGTTCAAACTGAAGTTCCATATCGAGCAACGTCCGATGAACACCTACGTGCTGTCGCGGCCGAGCCCCGATAGTCCGTTGGGTCCAGGACTGAAGCCGGTCGATTGTTCAGGACCGCGGCCTCCCACGACATCGGCCATGCTCACTGCCGCGCTGAACGGCGGTTCGGCGGCGGCACTTCCCTGCGGATTGACGATGTCGTCGACGAACGGCCTCCGTGCGGGCGGCGTCACGATGACCAGTTTCGCCAGCCTGCTCGGGTCGGTCATGAGCAGCACCGTCGTCGACAAAACGAACATGACGGGGACCTATTCGATCGTCGCCGACTTTGCGATGTCGAGCCGATCGTCACTGAGCGCCGCGGCGCCGGGTGAGTCGTTGCCGCCGATGACCGACATCAGCAGCGGCGGCTCTATTTTCGCGGCAGTGCGCGATCTCGGCCTGCGCCTCGAGCGCAAACGGGAACCCGTGGACGTGCTCGTCATCGACAGCGTCGAACAACCGGACGAAGACTGATCATGAAGCACCGTAGCGTCGTTCTGCTTGCAGCGCTCGTGAGCGTCGCATGGGTCGCGCCGGTACTCGCGGCGGAGCACCAGGGACAGGTGCTGCTCGCTGGCGTTCCGGTCCCCGGCGTGGTGATCACCGCTATACGTGACGACAAGAAACTCACGGCGTCCACCGACCAACGCGGCCTGTATCGCTTCCCGGATCTGGCCGACGGCGTCTGGACGATGCGGGCGGAGATGCTCGGCTTCGCGCCGGTGAGTCGTCAGGTCACCGTGGCGACAGGTGAGAAGCCGCAGATGTGGGAGCTCACGGTCCGCGCTTTTACCGACATTACGCGCGAGGTGCCGATTACGCGCGTCGCAACGGCGTCGACAGCCGGCCGGGCCGCGCCCGCGCGACGATCGAACACACCGCCGTCAACGGCCACGCCGGCGACATTGGCGCGGGCGGGCGGCGCGGGCGCTGCGCCGGCTGTTCCGGGCGCGCCTGCCGGGTCGCCTGGTGCGGGACGTCCGGGTGGCCCGGGACCTTCGCTGGCAGATGCTGCGGCGGCGGGGCCAGCGGCGAGCGGCAATTCGTTTCTGGTGAGCGGCACGGTCAACAGCGGCACGGGCACGCCGTCGATCGTGAACGGTCAGACACTCGATGCGGCGCGGCGAGCCGCGGGCCTTCGCCTCTACAACCTCACGGTGACGTCGCAGTTCGGCGGCTCCATGTTCGATTCGAAGCCGCCGTCGTTCACCGGCCGGCCGCCGACGCAGCCCGACTATCACGACCTCAATTTCGGCGCACAGTTCAGCGGACCGATGCGGATTCCGAGGCTGATGCGGACGTCGAAAAATGTGCAGTTGGGTTACAACCGCACGTCGAACAGCAATGCCAGCACCCTCTCCGAGCAGATGCCGTCGCTCCTGCAGCGGATCGGCGACTTCTCGCAGACGGTTGATGGATTCGGCCGCCCCGTGCAGATCGTCGACCCGGCGACCGGCCTGCCCTTTGCCGGAAACGTCATTCCCCGGGACCGTATCAGCCCGCAGGCCGCGGCACTCCTTGGCTACTATCCGCTCGCCGATCTCGGCGCGACGGGTACTTACAACTATCAGGTGCCGAGCCTGTCGGAACAGGAATCGGATCGCGTGACCGGTTCGCTCTCGCAGCTGATGGGCAATAACCGCTACAACCTCGGCGTCAACGGCGGCTACTCGCACAATCGCAGTCAGTCGACGTCACTCTTCGGATTCCAGGGCAACAACCACGGATCGAGCATCGACGTCGGTGTCACGTATCAGTTTCGTACCGGCAACACGTCGAACAACCGCATTCGTTACTCCTATTCGCGCCAGCAGAGTGAGAACGAGCCGTTCTTCGCCAACCGGATCAACGTCTCCGGGCTGGCCGGCATCACCGGCAACAACCAGGACCCGGAGAACTGGGGCCCGCCGACGCTGACCTTCTCGAGCGGCATCGCCGGGCTGTCCGACTCGCAGTACTCGCTCAACCGGACCCAGTCGCATGCGTGGAACGGCGAGATGCAGCGAACGATCGGGCGTCACAACATCGCCATCGGCGGCGACCTCCGTCG
>DATJGQ010000560.1:0-2980 GCA_035494815.1 Gemmataceae bacterium | reverse complement strand
GGGCAACTTGTCGGCTCAGCTGGTGAGCGACGCCGGAGACGTCGTCGCGTTGTCGGCGACCAGTCGGGCGCGGCTACCCGCCGGACGATACGCCATCGAGGCCTTATCGTTCCAACTGCCGGACGCCGACGGCCGGACCTGGGAATACCGGTTCGTCGGCGAACGGCGGTTCGATGTCGTCGTCCAGCGCGACCGAGAAGCAATTGTCCGGCCGCTCGACAACCTGGCCTTCAATATCACTGTCAAGCTGCCGACGTCAGTGATCGGCCCGGGCCAGGAACTGCCGGTGACGCCGTCGCTGCGGACGCCCGCCGGACTCGAACTAGTCAACTGCCGACTCGTCGGCCGCGACCAGCCGCGCGACGGCGAGTGCGACGCCGAGATCCGCCTCGAGGCGCCCGACGGGTCGGCCGTCGAACGCGGGCGGTGTGGCTTCGTCTGCGGACGGTTTTCCGGACACGTTGTGCGGATGCCGGCCGATGCGAACGGCCTTTATCGCCTCGTCGCGAGCTTTCCGAGCGGTCCGCTCGCCGGCGAAGTCGCGACCGTCCGCGAGTTTCGCGTTTTCAAGCCGCTGACGATCGGTCGGTAAGTCATTCTCCAATGTCCTGCTTGGTCAGCTCGTGCTGCTTCTGATGGTACGGGCTATCGAACACTTGCGTGGACTTGAAGTGCTCGTGCCGCCCGTCACCCGCGACCGGCCGCACTCGCGCCAACAACCCTTCCAGTTCGGCTCCGGCCAGCGGCTTCAGGTTCCGGGCCGTCGCCAGGTTCTGTTTCAGCACGCCCATCGAGTCGATCCCGACCACGAGGCTCGCGATCGGCTGGGACAACGCGAAGCGGTGCGCCTCTTCGGCGGTGCAAACCTTCTTCTCGACGAACTCGCCCTTGTGCCCGCCAAGGCTCTTCATGCCGAGCACGCCGACGCCCTTGCCGTTCGCGACCGGCACGACTTGCTTCACGAAGCTGCGATAGAACCAGTCACAGACGTTGATCGGCATCTGGGCCGTGTCCCAAGTATGGCGGTTGAGCATGTCCAGATGGATGTGCGGCGACTTGTGCCCCGTGAAGCCGAGGAAGCGGACCTTACCTTCCTTCTTGGCCTTGAGCGCTTCGGCCAGCGCGCCTTTTTCGACGATCCACTCCGGGTCGTTGTCGTAATTGATCTCGTGGAATTGCCAGAGGTCGAGGCGGTCGGTCTTCAGACGGCGGAGGCTGTCTTCGAGATGTTGCCGTGTCGTCTTGCCGTCGCGGCCGCAGTTCTTGGTCATCAGAAAGACTTTGTCGCGCTTACCCGGGGCGGAGAGCGCCTTGCCCATGACCTCTTCGCTGCCGCCGTCGTGGTAGTCCCAGGCGTTGTCGAAGAAGGTCAGCCCTTCGTCGATCGCCGTGTGCATGATGCGGACGGCTTCGTTCTGGTCCTTGACCGAGCCGATGTGCCAGCCGCCCAGGGCAAGGATCGAGACGCGGACGCCGGTCTTGCCGAGCGGCCGGGTTGGCAGCCCGGCGGTGGCGTCGGCTCCGCCGGCAACGCCGGCCAATGCGCCGGCGGCGATGGTGCTGCCCAGAAACTCACGGCGGGTGTTGGTCGGGGTGTCCATGTGTCGGCCTCATGTGGGGGCGAAGAAGCGGTAGTTGGGAGCCTGCAACCGGCGCGCCTCGGACCAGCGGCGGCGGATTCGTTTTCGTTTTTCCATTTGCCGGGCTGGGGTCCGGTGAACGAATCTGAACGCTGCTGAACGCAAGAAAACGAATTGAAACGAATCGAAACGAATTCGCGCAAAACAGTTGCAGACGCGAATGCCGTCTGCAAACGATTTGTGCATCGACACTTGCCCACATTCGGTGCAGACTAGCCCATGTCCGAGGAAGCCGTTCGGCGGCGCGGCACGATCGGGTCGGCGGGCGTGTGTGGGCCGAAGAGGGAGTTCTACCGCAAAACCCCTCCCCCGGCCCCTCCCCGAAGCGGGGAGGGCGCTTCTTTTTCGCCGCGGACGGCATGGTCCACGGCGTCCGCCTCGAGGCCGGCCAGGCACGCTGGTATCGCAACCGGCATGTCAAGATCCGGCAGGAGCCCGGCATCCGCGGGGGCGCCTCATCCAATACCCACGTCTTCGCCTACGCCGGACACATCCTTTCGTTCGTCGAGGTTGGAGCTGCCGCGTCGGGTGCCCGTGGGGTTGCACGGGAGCTGGGTGGCGGATTGATTAGAGTGGCCGCGAGGCGGTGAGCCGCACGACGTCGGCAACGCATCCAACGGGCTGCGCACGCGAGATGCCGCCTTCTCCATCACGTGCGTATAAATCATGGTGGTGCGGACGTCATTGTGGCCGAGCAGCTCCTGCACCGTCCGCAGGTCCCGCCCGTCCTCCAGCAAATGCGTGGCAAAACTGTGCCGCAGCGTATGGCAGCTGACGCGTTTGGGCCAACCGAGCCGCCGCACGACCACCGTCACCGCCCGCTGCACGGCGGCCTCGTGCACATGATGCCGGCCGACCTCACCCGTTCGGGGATCGTGCGAAAGTCGCGTCGAAGCAAAGACGAATTGCCAGGCCAGGGCGCGGTCGGCACCTGGCAACTTCACCGCCAACGCATTCGGCATCGCCACGCGCCCCAGGCCGCCAGCCAAGTCCCGGTCATGAAGGGCCGCGCGCCAAATTAGCTGCTTTTCCAGCCCCGACCGCGCCGCCGCCGGCAGCATGACCCAGCGATCTTTGTCCCCCTTGCCGCCGCGCACGGTCAGCTGCCCGCGAGCCAGGTCTACGTCTTTAACGCGCAGCCGGCAGCACTCGATGAGCCGTACCCCCGACCCGTACATCAGCCGGGCCATCAGCGCGTACGGCTCGGCCGTCGTCAACTCGTCCATCGCCGCGAGGAACTGGCGTACCTCGTCGCGCGAGAGCACGGTGGGCGCCCGGCGGTGGCGGATCGCCCGCAACGCGTCGAATCTCCCGAGGTCCACCCGGAGGACATCGCGGTA
>DATJGQ010000559.1:0-4004 GCA_035494815.1 Gemmataceae bacterium | reverse complement strand
CCGCCGGAGCCCCGGCACGGCGTCCTTCCCCCAATGCTCGAACCAGACCGCCAGCACCGCGAACGCGCGCAGCGCGTCCAACTGCGGCATGTACCGCACCGGCAGCGGCCGGTCGGCATCGGGGGTCCGATAATCGATCACGGGCAGGGATGCGGACACGCTCGCAGCTCCGTCTCTACTGTCGGGACGATTGCCCGGACACTATACGGGAACCACCGCGCGGGAGGCAGGCGCCGCGGACGTGCCCAGCCTCACTGCTGCCCCGCGCTCCACGCACCTGCCATCCCGAGCACGGTAAGGGACCTCTCGTCCATCGCGGAGCCGGTCCAGAATTCGTGAGGGCCTTCGGTTTGGGACGAGGGGCCCTTCGGAGTACCTCAGTCTAAGCGGCCCACCCTCGGCAGCCCCTTCGGCAGGATTTTGCTTGCGGCGGCCAATTGCCGCGGTTAGCGTGAATCCTCGGGTTTCACACCGCTTCAGTCACAAGGGAAATTGGAGGAAATATGAGGGGATCTCGCTCTCTGCCGGCGCGTCGCGCGGTTCGTTGGGTTCGCTCGTCCCAGGTTCTCGGGCTCGCGGTCGAGCCCCTGGAGGTTCGCCGGCTGCTGACGGCCATCACGGTCACCGGCACGGGCGACACGATCGCCGCCGACGGCGTGGTCACCCTTCGCGAGGCGATCACCGCCGCCAACACCAACGCCCCCGCCGGCGACGCCCCCGCCGGTAGCCCCGGCCTCGACTCGATCAATTTCAACATCGGCGGCGCGGGAGTGAAGACCATCAATCTCACCGCCGCGCTGCCGACGATCGTCGACCCGGTTTCCATCAACGGCTACACGCAGGGGACCGCCAGCGCCAACACGCTGGCCAACGCCGACAACGCCGTCATCCTCGTCGAATTGGACGGCGCCGCCGCCGGCGCGGCGGCCGACGGCCTGGTCCTCGGCGCCGGCAGCGGCGGCAGCACGGTCCGGGGCCTGGTCGTCAACCGCTTCGCCGGCGACGGCATCGTCCTCCGCAGCGACGGCAACACGGTCGCCGGTAACTTCGTCGGCGTTGACCCGACTGGCACCACGCGGATGCCCAACGGCACCTTCCCCGTCAGTGGCGACGGCATCCGCATCGAGAACGCGTCCAACAATCAGATCGGCGGCACGTCGCCGGCGGACCGCAACATCGCGTCGGGCAACGCGATCGACGGCATCCACGTCGTCGGCAGCCGGACCGCGCCGGCCGGCGGAAACCTCATTCAGGGCAACTTCGTCGGGGTGGCCGCCGACGGTAAGAGCCCCGTCGGCAACCGTACCGAGCCCGCCCCCGCCCCCGGCGCCGCCGAGGGGAACAATCTGTTCGGCATCGAGATCTCCGGCGGCGACAACAACACCGTCGGCGGCACGGTCGCCGGGGCCCGGAACGTCGTCGGCTTCAACGGCGCCGGCATCGAGGTCGATAACGGCGGCCAGGGGAACGTCATCCAGGGGAACTTCTCCGGCGTCGGCGCCGACGGCGTGACCCCCGCCGGCAACCTGCTGCACGGCATCGTCCTGCGCAGCTCCAACGGGTTCGGCGCCCCGCTCGGGCCGCCCCAGCCCAACGAGCCCGGTGTCTCGTTCAACCTGGTCGGCGGCACGGCCGCCGGCGCCGGCAACCTCGTCGAGTTCAACGGCACCGCCGGCATCGCCGTCTTCGGCAACCCCGTCGCCGCCTCCGGCCAGCCGAACATCGGCAATGCCATCCTCGGCAACTCGGTCTACCTGAACGGCCGGAGCAACCCGACCGCCCTGCTGGGTATCGACCTGACCAACGGGTTTACGTTCCCGAAGGACGACGGCCTCACCCCCAACGACTCAAAAGGCCACGGGGCCCCCAACGACCCCAACAACTTCCAGAACTTCCCGGTGCTCACCTCCGCGAACCCGGACAGCGGCGGGACCGGGACGAAGGTCACCGGCACGCTCAAGAGCGCGCCCAACTCGACCTATCGGGTCGAGTTCTTCGCCAGCGACCCGGACCCGGCCGGCGGCATCCCCGAGGGGCAGGAGTTCCTCGGATTCGTCGACGTGACCACGGACGCCAGCGGCCACGCCTCGTTCAGCCCCACGCTGGGCGTGCCGGTGGCCGCCGGCCGCGTCGTGACGGCGACCGCCACCGACGGGACCGGGAACACCTCCGAGTTCTCCGCGCCCCGGACGGTGGTCTCCCTGCCAACGCTGTCGGTCAACGACGTGAAGTTGACGGAGGGCAATAGCGGCCTGAAGAACTTCACCTTCACCGTGACCCGCGCCGGCGACACCTCCGGCGCCTCCGTCGTCCACTTCTCCACGGCCAACGGCACGGCGAGCAGCGCCAGCGACTACATCCTCAAGAGCGGCACGCTGACCTTTGCGACCGGACAGATCACCAAGACGGTCACCGTGCAGGTGAGGGGGGACACGACGGTCGAGGGCAACGAGACGTTCTTCCTCAACCTCTTCGCGCCGACCGGCGCCACGATCGCGGACGGCAGCGGCAAGGGGACCATCCTCAACGACGACACGGCGGCCCCCAAGGTGTCGGTCAGCGTCAACGACGAGAGCGATTTCGAGGGGAACAGCGGCCTGCGGCCGATCACGTTCAAGGTCTGGCTGGACCAGGCGAGCACGAAAACGGTCACGGTCCATTACGCCACGGCCAACGGCACCGCCGCCGCCGGCAGCGATTACAACGCCACCAGCGGCACGGTGACCTTCGCAGCGGGCCAGACGCAGAAGATGGTGACCGTGTACGTGAAGGGGGACACTGTGAAGGAACCGGACGAGACGTTCTTCGTGAACCTCTCCAGCCCGATCAACGCCGTGATTGCCAAGGGGCAGGGCAAGGGCGTGATCAAGAACGACGACTGATCCGCGGAAGGACCGATCCACGGAGAACACGAAGGGGCAACGAAGGAAAGGCAAGAGGTCAGAGTTTGGAGTTCAGAGTTCAGCCGGCACGCGGAATTGGGCTTCCGCATCCTCACTGAACTCTGACCTCTGAACTCTGACCTCTCTCTTTCGTGTCCCTTCGCGTGCTTTCGTGGGCAGTGCCTTACGCGGCAACCTGCACGGTCCGGCTCTGGAGGTCGTTGCCGACGAACTCGGCGCCGACGTCGAAGGTGCCGCTCTTGGGATGGGCGGTGCAGGCGACGACCTTCATGCGGCTGGACCACTTCATGGGGCCCAGCTCGAGGTTGACGCGGAACTTCTCGCCGACGGCCAGGGGCTTGCGGGTGTGGAAGCCGATGCCGCCCATGGAGATGTTGCTGACGAACCCGGTGGTCACCAGGGCCGGGACGGTCACGGAGACGTCCGGCTTGATGACCGCCTTGGCGACGAGCGTCTGCCGCGCCGAGCGGCGCCGCTCGCGGTGAGGGGGCACGACGGTGGCCGGCGCTGCTGCGGCCGGGGCCGCGGCCGGAATCTGCCGCTCGATCGCCGGCTCGATGGGGGCCTTCGCCGGCAGCAGGGCAGGCGCGGGGGCCGGCGCGGACTGGGGCTGCGGCTGGGGTTTGTTCTTCGCGAAGGGGAAACCCTCGTGGAACCGGTTCTCGCTGTTCGAGTTCGTGGTCGCCATGCCCCCTGAATCGGCCCTATAGACGGGTCACCTTAGCCAGATTCACATTTCGTGACACGTAAGGGACGACATTCGCGTCCGCCGCCGGCGGTCGGCCCCGCAGCCGGTCTCCGGCCGAGGTTCAGACCTCGGAAAATGGGGTCAGAAGTTGGTTTCTGCCAGCCAGTTTCCCGCTGCAAACCGGCTTCTCGCCCCCGTACTCGCCTAGAAATCAGCTTCTGACCCCGTTTTGACGGGCACCGTTTTGACTGCCGGCGTTTATCACGGATGGCGTTTTCACGGCCTCACGGACGCTACGTATACCTATCCGGCCAATTACCGGGGGTTGCTCCCGGCGTGTGAGTTGTCCCACGTTGGGCGGGCATCGAGCACTTTTTCTCGCCCCCCTCCGCCCAGACTGCCGATGGACTGTT
>DATJGQ010000558.1:0-5176 GCA_035494815.1 Gemmataceae bacterium | reverse complement strand
AAGTAGAGTTCGCGGGCCGGCGTGTCCGCCTCGTGTACCACCGTCGCCGGGGACACGTCCAGTTGCTTCGAGTCGAGTTCAGGGTCGCACAGCAGGTCGGGGATGCGGGAGGGGATCGATCCCGAGGGGTTCTCTACATCGGTCATACTACACCACCACCTCGTTGGGCAACGCAGAGGACGCGCGAGCGGTGCTCGTACCGGATACGGCATCGTGGACGACAGTTGGCCCGACGTGCCCGACGGGTTCATCATATGAACGGCGGCGCGGGCCGTTAAGGGCAATTGATCCCTTAAGACAGAATTTCCACAAAACGGAAGCGGGCCCGAACGCGCGGGCCGCCGCGAGGCGCCCCGGTGGTGGGAAGTAGAACGATCGCGATAGCTCGCGCGGGACGGGGAGCGGTGGGGGACCGATCCCGGCGCCGCTCGGGCGCCCTCAGGCCTTGACCTGCATTGCCAGGATGCGGGCGATGGCCTCGCAGATCTCGGTCCGGTGGACGCCGTTGAGCGCCAGGGCCAGTTGCGTTTCCATAAGACCGTAAGGGATGCCGGTGTCGTAGCGCTGCCCCTCGGTGACGACGCACCAGTATTTTTCGGTGTGTTGCCGGAGGTGCTCCTGGGCCGCCGTAAGCTGGAATTCGCCCTTTTCGCGCAGGTTGTGCGCGATTAGATAATCCAAAGAGTCGAAAATGCGCGGCGAGAAGACGTGCATGCCGAAATGGGCGAGGTAGTTGCCGGCCGGGAGGTAGGGGGTGGCCAGTTGCTGGCGGGCGAGGTCGATGGACGGCTTTTCGATGATCAGCTCGGCCTTGTAAATGCCGCGGTCGGCATTGACCGGCTGGCCCTTGATCACGCCGAACAGGTGCAGCAGCCGCTCGACCGTCGGCTGGACGCCGGTGACGGCGTCGAGCATGTACTGCTCGAAGACGCGGATGAGCTGGAGCGCGCAGCGCTCCTTCGTGTTGCTGATGTAGATGTGGTCCCCCAGGAGCAGCAGGAACGGCTCGTCCCCCACGAACGTGCGGGCCTGGTACACTGCGTGGCCGAACCCCTCCGGGGACCGCTGCTCGGCGAAGTGCAGCCGCTCGCCGAACGCGCCGAGCTTTTCCGACTCGAGGATCGCCCAGTCCTTGCCGCGGAAGGCCTTGCTGTCGGCGTCGGTCATCCGGCGGAAGTATTCGCGGTAGTACTTCTCCTCGCCGGGCTGGGTGATGATGCAGATCTCCTCGATTCCGGAATCGATGCACTCCTCGCCGATGATCTGGATGACCGGCTTCGGGAGCCCGTCGCGGTCGACGAGCGGGAACATCTCCTTCTGCACCGCGGTGGACGCCGGGTATTGCCGGGTCCCGCGCCCGGCCGCGGTGATGACCGCCTTGCGGACTTTCGCCATGTGGGCAGCTCCTGATCGACACCCCGGGGGCCAAGGATAGGAAAGCCCGGGCGGCGGACAAGCGCCCGCGGGGTGCCTTGCGTAATATCCCGCGGGGCGAATGCGTAGAGGAGTGGAGAAACCGCGTATGTACCGACCCGCCGTCGAACCGCTCGAATCCCGCGTTCACTTGACCGTCGTCCCGTCCGGCTTCACGCAAACCGAGTTCGTTGCGGGCCTGAGCAACCCGACCGCCATGGCGTTCGCCCCGGACGGGCGGCTGTTTGTCAGCGAGCAGGGGGGCACGTTGCGGGTCGTGAAAAACGGCGTGCTCCTGACAAAGCCGTTCCTCACGCTCAACGTCGATTCCTCCGGCGAGCGCGGGTTGCTCGGGGTGACGTTCGACCCGGACTTCGCGACCGATCACTTCATCTACGTCTACTGGACCGTACCGGGGCAAAGCGGCGGCGGCGCACCGCACAACCGCGTCAGCCGGTTCACCGCCAGCTCGACCGACCCGGACGTCGCGGCGGCCGGGAGCGAGCACGACCTGCTCGACCTGCCGAACCTCAGCTCCGCGACGAACCACAACGGCGGCGGCCTTCACTTCGGCCCCGACGGCAAGCTTTATGTCTCGGTCGGCGAGAACGCCAACGCCGACAACTCCCAGTCGCTCGCGACGCCGCTCGGCAAGATGCTCCGGATCAACGCCGACGGGTCGATCCCGACGGACAACCCGTTCTACTCTCAGACGACCGGCACCAGCCAAGCCATCTGGGCGACGGGCCTGCGCAACCCGTACACGTTCGCCTTCCAGCCCGGCACCGGGCGGATGTTCATCGACGATGTCGGGAACAACACGTGGGAGGAGATCGACGAAGGGACCGCCGGGGCCAATTACGGCTGGCCCGCGACGGAGGGCCCGACGACCGATCCGCAGTTCCAAGGCCCGCTGTACGCCTACCAGCACGACCAGGACGGCCTCGGCGGCTGTGCGATCGTGGGCGGGACGTTTTACAACCCGTCCGGCGGCGCTCCCGCGGCATTCCCGACCGCCTTCGACGGGCAATATTTCTTCGCCGACTATTGCGGCGGGTACGTCAATGCGGTGGACGTGGCGAACGGCAACGCGATCACGCCGTTCGCGACCGATTTGAACTTCCCCGTGGACGTGCGGGTCGGGACGGACGGGGCGCTCTACGCGCTGAACCACGCCGGCGGGACGGTTGACCGCTTCGCCCCGACCGATTCGCCGCTGCCTCCCACCGGCCCCGACCTCGTCCCGACGATCACGACGCCCTTGCCCAGCCTCGTTCTTGGCAAGGAGAGGGGGCACGTGATTGTCCGCGTGAACAACGTGGGCAATGAGTCGGCGGACCGCCCGGTCGCGATCGGGCTGTTTCTATCATCCGACGGCACCCTCGACGCCGCCGACCCTCAGCTCGTGTCGGTGACGAAGACACTGCACGTGAAGCCCGGCGCCGCCCGATCGTTCAAGATCAAGTTCACTTACCCGGTGGTGAATGACGGCAGCTACCAGGTCCTCGCCCAGGCAGACGTCGCTAACGCGATCGCCGAGTCGGACGAGACGAACAACGTCGCCGCCTCCGACACGGCCGCCAACGTCCGCAAGCCCGTGGTCGATTTCTCCGGCACGTTCCAGGCCCCCGTGCCGAACGCGGAGACCAGAGGCGGCAAGGGCTCGGTCGTCCTGAGCGTCCTGAACGCCGGCAACATCCCCGCCCGCGGTCCGCTTCAGATCAGCCTCTACGCCTCCACCGACAGCACGGGCGCCGCCGGGATCGTGCCGCTCACCACCGTGACGCGGCCCACCGGGATCAAGCCCGGCGCCCGCAGAAACATCAAGTTGAAGTTCACCACGCCGCAGGACCTCGTCCCCGGCACGTACTTCTTCTCCGCCGCCATCGACTCGGCCAACGTCTTCGACGAGCCGAACGAGGGAGACAACCTGGCCGTCAGCGCGACTTCGTTTGACGTCGCGTAATGGGCGGCCATGAAACGTAAAACGTGAAACGTGACAAAGGCGTTGTGGCGCCTCGTCACGTTTCACGTTTCACGTTTTACGTTTCAACTTCCGGATCCTCGGCCGGCGTTATCAAAGCCGGCCTGCGGCGCTCGGCTAGCTCTTGTGGAACTTCAGGTTCGCCAGCAGCCCGTCCGCCTCGTCGTTCAGGCCGGCGCTGAGGAACAGGGTCTCATCGGTCGCCTTGTCGTTGCCGAAACGGAGGCCCCAGAGGCCGTCGTTGACGACCGGCTTGCCGTTGGCGAAGTTGAGCGTGCCCTGGGACTGGCCGGCAGCGTTGTAGGCGACGATCTCACCGCTGCCGAAGTTGCCGACGAGGATGTCGTTGGCGAACTTGCCCCAGCTCGCCGGGGCCTTGGCCACGCCCCACGGGGCGTTGAGCAATGACGTGTGCTGGAGCTCGCCGAGCACCTTGCCGTCGGGCCGGAAGACGCTGACGAAACCCAGCCCGGCGCCGTGCGCCTCGTCGTCCTCGCCGGGCACGTGCTTGGCGTAGGTGACGTAAATCTTGTTGTCGATCATCTGGATGCCGAACGGGTTGAAGTTCCGCGGGACGGAGGGATCGATGAACGTGCCGACGTGCGTCGCCTTGTGGAAGTTCTCGTCGTACACGTCCACGTGGCGGTTCGCGAAGTCGGTGGCGTAGAGGTAGAACTTCCCCTGCCACTGCGCCTCGGCCAGGCCCTTGTAGACCGCGCCCTTGGCGGAGTTGTCCACGCCCAGCACGGTGTTGTTCGGGTCCACGCCGGGGCTCCAGGCGGAGATGGTGCCGTCCTCGCCGGCGAAGATGAACTTGGCCGAGCCGGTCTTGCCGTGCTTGTGCACGTTGAAGCCCTTTTCCGCGATGTTGTAGACCTGGCCGGTCGGGTCTTCGCTCTCCGTGCCGCCGTGGCCGCGGATGTGGACGATCAGTGAGGCGGGCTTACCGGTATCGAAGTTGTAGATCGTGGCAGTGTTCGTCCCGTTATTCGCGACCCACAGCGGCCCCGGCGTGTCGGACGCGAGGCCCCACGGGTTTTTGAGGTTCTTGTCGATCCGGTCGGCCGGCACCGCCCCGTCGGAGACGAGGTTGTGCTGCGTGAAGAAGTTGGCCGAGAGGAGCTGCCGGTTTTCCAGCGGCTCGATGGTTGGCACGTTGGACGTGCGAAGAGTGCGGCGGGTTGCCATAACTTCCGCTCCTTTGTCAGATGACTGACCCTGGGTGTGTTCGGCCGCGCGCCCGACGCGTGAGTGGCACACAGCCACCGATCGCAACGCGGGGGGCGTGCGCGGATGCCTGTCGCGCGACCTGCTGATTCGAGCGACGAATCGAAACTAGCCCCGCGGCGGCGGGGGTCGCTAAAAACTGCAAAGGTTGCAGGGATCACAGCGCCGCACGCGCGCAAAGTGCCTGAAATCGTGGGGTTTTAGGTGAGGTGCCTATGCGCGGGACGCACTTCCAGACCGGTCGTCGAACGTTCGCCAACTATTCCCCGCCAGCGTTTCGGCGGATAAAGTCTCGCTCGCGCGCGGCCGGTCCCGCCCGGCCGGCGGGGCGCGTTGTTGTGCGGCGCATTGAAGCCCCGGAGAAGGAAACCAACCCATGCCATCCCCCAAGTCGGTGAAAGAGCTGAAGACCGTCCCCTCGAACGTGAAGGCGCTGGCCGAGGCCGCGCTGGCCGAGGCCGACGGGCTGCTGCGGCTGGCGCCCTGCTGGGTGCCGCGATCATTCCTGCAGCCGGGCAAGCGGCTCAAGCTCCACCCGGACGACCTCTACGC
>DATJGQ010000557.1:0-2092 GCA_035494815.1 Gemmataceae bacterium | reverse complement strand
CGGTTGCGCACCCGAGTATTCGGAGCGATAGGACGGGGCCTCGCGTGAGCTTGCTCAGTCTCTGTTCCTCCGCGTTTTGCCTTCGCGCCCTTCCCGCCCTTCCCGTCTTTCCCGCGCCTCCCGCCTACTTACTGAGCTCTTCCAGCGACTTGATCGATTCGTTGAAGTCCGCCGCCTCCGTTTTGGCGGCCCCGGGTTCACCCGGACGGGCTGCGTAGACGTCCGAGCCCGATTGACCGAACGATACGCGCTCTTCCTTCTTGCCTTCGTCGAACTTGACCGCAATCGTCATCGCCGGCTTGTCGAGGCCGGTGCCGGACGTCGAAGCGACGAACTTATCCGCCCGCATATTCGCGAGCTTGGCCAGGAATGCGTCGAACTTGTCCTTATCGACATCGCCAGCATTGGGGCTGGCGCGCCGCCACTTGTCCGGGGTGCCTTCCTTGTCGCTCTTCACGCGGTCGAAGATTGCCGTTTGCCCGTTGTGAGTGATCTCGACGTGCGTGGCGTTGTAGGCGCGGAACTCGAACAGATCCTTGCGCCGGTAGTCGTCCGGCGTTTTCTTGACGTCATCAAGGAGCGAGCTCTCGACGGTGACGATCATCGGTTTGGATGCGTCGCGTGCGTACACGGTGTTGTCTTCGGCCTTCCCGCCGAGGAGCAGCGTGGCTTTCGCGCTGCCGGCGTGCAGGTCGACCGTCGCCTGCGGTTTGTCGAGACCGTACTTCTTGAGATCGACAGCCGACACACTGTCCGCGACGATCGATTTCATCTTGGTGGTCTGCAGCTTGCCGATCAACCCCTCAACCGTCCCGTAATCGGCGCGACCGTCCACCGGCTTCTTCAGCCTCCACTCGCTGCCGTCTTTTGCGAGCGTGACGGTCTGCGCACCCGACGACAGATCGATGCTGTCGATCTTGTCCCGATCGATCTTGAGAATGTTCTTGTCGCGCAGGTCGAAAGCGGTCTTGTTCAGACTGGTCTCCTGGTACGCAGCGACCAGAAACACCTTCTTCTCGTCGTTACGCCGGGCGAACAGGTCCGATCCGGTCGGCGTCTTCTCGCCGAGGAACAGCTTGTGGAACTCTTTGTCGCCTTCCGCTTTGAAGTCAATCGCGACCCGCGGATTGGAGAGGCCATAGTCGTTCAGATTGCCGGGGTTCTCGTCGACGACCCTGACCACCTCGGCGTTCGACAACGTGGTCGCCATCGCGCTCACCTCCGATTCGTCAGCAGCCGTTGCCGTCGGCTCCACCAGCTTCCACGTGCCGCCGTCCTTCCGAGCGGTCGCGGTTTCGCCGGATGACGATGTGACCTTGATCTCGCCGATCTTGTCGGCAGCGACGTTGAAGACCTTGTCCAGTTTCTTGCCGCTCGCGGCCGTATCGGGCTGCTTCCAGGTGACGAAGTAGATGTAGGCGCCGAGGCCGGCGAGAACGACGAGCAGAGCGATAGTTGAACGTAACCCGCGCATTAACGGTTCTCCGTGCTGTAGCGCGGCCCTTCCAGGACCGCCATCGGCGGACGGCTGTCGTGCGGCCCTTCAGGGCCGGGATCGCCAGCCCCGCCCTCCGTCAACGGCGCCGCCACCAGTTCCAGATCCCGGAGCCGAAAATCGCGGCCGGGATGATGACCAGCGACAGCCAGGTGATGTTCGACTGCCAGGTGGCAGTCAATGTGATCCGACGATCGTCCGCTTCCTTCGGCCGGATCGAGATCAGGTTCTCCTGCTGCGACAGCCAGCCGACGATGTTCATGAACAGATCGCGGTTGCCCTGAATGCCGAGCCCCGAATTGGCGGCGAAGTCCGAGTCGCCGAACACCACGACGCGGGTCTCGGGCTTCGGTGCATCGTCCGGCGGTTTTTCGGACCCGGCAGCCGGCGGCGTTGACGTGCCGGTGACCGCCGCCGCGATCGTGATCGGGCCCTTCTTGTCGCCTTTGGACTCGTCGAGCGCCACCTGGCCGCTCGTGAGCAGGCTCTTCACATCCTTCTCCGCCCAGCTGCGCGGGCTCGGTTCGACGAAGCCCTGGGCGGTATGTCCGTTGACGCCGCCCGATACCGGAGTGATCGACCGTGCGAGCGGAAACG
>DATJGQ010000556.1:0-3344 GCA_035494815.1 Gemmataceae bacterium | reverse complement strand
GGCCTCGCTGCGCTCGACCCACCCTACTTGGCCTTCCCTTGACTGGCGACCGCCTGCATGGCCTTCGCGATTTCCGCCGGGTCGCCGAGGTAGTAGTGCTTGATCGGCTTGAGGTTGTCGTCCAACTCGTAGACCAGCGGGATGCCGGTCGGGACGTTCAGTTCGACGATGTCGGCGTCGGAAACGTTGTCGAGGTATTTGACCATCGCGCGGATGCTGTTGCCGTGCGCGGCAACGAGCACGCGCTGGCCCGACTTGACCGCCGGCGCGAGTATCTCGTGCCAGTAGGGCAGGAAGCGGGCGACCGTGTCCTTGAGACACTCGGTCAGCGGCAACTCCTGCGGTTTCAGTTTTGAATAGCGCGGGTCGTGGCCCGGCCACCGCGGGTCGGACTTCTCCAACGGCGGCGGCGGCGTATCGTACGCCCGTCGCCAGATCTTGACCTGGGCCTCGCCGAACTTCGCGGCGGTTTCGGACTTGTTCAGGCCCTGCAGCGCCCCGTAATGCCGCTCGTTCAGCCGCCAATAGTTCTGCACGGGCAGCCACATCAGGTCCATCTCGTCGAGGACGATCCAGAGCGTGCGGATCGCCCGCTTGAGGACCGAGACGTGGGCGACGTCGAACATGAACCCGCCGGCGAGCAGCAGCCGGCCGGCCTCGCGGGCCTCGTACCGGCCCTTCTCGGAAAGGTCCACGTCGGTCCAGCCGGTGAAGCGGTTCTCTTTGTTCCAAACGCTCTCGCCGTGGCGGATGAGAACGAGCTTGTGCATGGGATGTCCCGAATGGGCGATCGCGAAGAGGTACTGGGCTACGTTACTCGCGGGAGGGGCGAGTGTCCCCGAGTGTGCGAGTTACGGATTCGTTTTTCGTTTGTGCGTTTGCCGGGGTGGGGTCTGGTGAACGAATTTGAACGCAAGAAACGAATCTGAACGAATCTGAACGAGATGAACGAATTCAGGGCGCTCAGTATGGACTGAACGATGCAAATGGGGCTTGGTGCTAGTGGGCGATTTCTCATCGTTGACGGGCCACTGGGCCACCGATCCGCCCCGCCTCGCCGTCTATCGTCCGTCGAAATTACGGCACGGATCAATTGCCTCAAGGTGCGGTCCGAGATCGGGACCAGGTCAAAGTCTTACCGGATGCAAAAGTGGGTTCTAACCGGAATCGATCTGGCCCTTGCCAAGTCAGAGGAAGGTCCCGAATCATCTGGGTTCCGCCGCCGGTTCCCAAGATACCGAGCAACGGGTTCAAGACAATGATTTCCTGGAACCGTCCGTTCGACACTCGCCACCGAGCGGGACTGGGTTGCTCGTAGTCGACGGCGCCCGTCTGGAGGTTCAAGACACGTTCAATGATGATACCGTCAAGCCCAAGTTCCATCTCGGCGACCAGTTCGGGCCGGGCGGGATACATTGGCGACGGTGACTCAAGCCGCCATGTGCCGACGAACGGCCGCCGCACGTCGAACAGCGGATTCAAAATGAACCACCACCAGCAGAACCCCGCAGTCGCGGCAACCAGAAGCAGGCTGGTAAGTCCGAGCCAGAACCGCCGTGCCCGCCGTCGGGGAGCACGTTCGAGTAGCGCCGTCATCGAGCAATCACCTCGACACGTCTGGGACGCCAGCACACCAAGCCGCGTTTATTGTCGGTAATCGGAGTGCATCACGCAACTCATGACGGGTCAGCTTGAGAAATGCTGCAAGTCGGCCAATGCAGGTGCGACGACGTACCAGGAATGCGGCGATCGATGATTGGCCCCTGCCGGCTCGGCCTGTTACGATTGGCCGGCTGAATCCGGAACCAGCGTTTCCGCCTCGGTGGCCGGTCATGAAAATCACCCGCATCGAAACGCACGTCTGTCACGCCCGGATGCGGAACTGGGTGTTCGTCAAAGTGATCACCGATCAGGACGGGCTGTTCGGCTGGGGTGAGGCGACGCTCGAATGGCACACGCGGGCCGTCGTCGGGGCGGTCGAGGATCTCGCGGCGCTCGTCGTCGGCAAAGACCCGACGCGGATCGAGCACCTCTGGCAGATGATGTACCGCCAGCACTTCTGGCACGGGCACGGGATCGTGCGGTCGACGGCCATTGCGGGCATCGATCTGGCCCTGTGGGACATTCTCGGGAAAGTCGCGGGGCTGCCGTGCTCGAAGTTGTGGGGCGGGCCGGTGCGGGATTACGTGCGGACGTATTGCCACCTCGGCGGTGGCAAGATGGAGGACTTCTACGAAACGGCGGCCGAGGACGCGAAACGGTTCGCCGACCTCGCCCGGCAGGCGGTCGCCGACGGGTTCACGGCGTTCAAGGCGATGGCCGTGCCGCCGACGATGCCGCTGGAAGGTCAGAAGCCGATCCGCGCCGCGGAGCGGACGGTCGCCGCGATGCGCGAGGCGGTCGGCGAGGGCATCGACATCATGGTCGACTGTCACGCCCGGCCGTCGCCGGCGATGGGGCTGCAATTCGCCAAGACGCTGGAACCGTATGGGCTCTACTTCCTGGAAGAGCCGTGCTGGCCGGAGCGGGTCGATGGGCTGGCGATGATCAAGCGGGCGGTGCGGACCCCGATCGCGACCGGCGAGCGGGTGACGAATCTCGCCGCGTTCAATGAACTTTTCAATGCCCAGGCGTGCGACGTGTGTCAGATGGACCTCACCCATTGCGGCGGGGCGAGCGAGGCGCGGCGGATCGCGGCGCTGGCGGAAGCTCATCGGATCGCACTCGCCCCGCACAACCCGCAGGGGCCGGTGAGCACCGCCGCGTCGCTGGAGTTCGGCTTCTCGCAGCCGAGCTATGTCATCTGCGAGACGGTGCACACCGACGTGCCGTGGCGGCAGGACGTCGTGCAGGAGGGGTTCACGGTCGAGCCGAAGGGACGCATCGTCCGGCCGAACACGAAGCCGGGGCTGGGGATCTTGATCAACGAGGCCGAGGTGAAGAGGCATCCGTTCGAGCAGGAGTTGCCGCAGCGCGTATTTTACGCAGACGGGAGCGTGGGGGACTGGTAAATGCGGGCCGTCTATCGCTTCACGGTATGCTGCTTGGTTGGGATCGCGGTTGCTCTTTTCGCCGCTCTCGTAGCCGTCGGATTTGCCGTCGTGTACTACGGCGGCGTTGTCCAAGCCTTGGATGGTGGCATGCCGGGCGTGATTCTTGTTTACGCCGGGGCAATGATGGCTTCCCTGCTGGCCGGGTTCGTCGGCGGTTTGGCCTCCCTACGTCTAACTCATGAAGCATTCCGCGGCGTTCTATTACGAATTGTCCTGCCAGGCTGTCTGGTCTCGGCGCTGAGCGGAGCAGTGGGAGGTGCGATGTCTGGAACACTCTATGATCCCAGCATC
>DATJGQ010000555.1:0-3332 GCA_035494815.1 Gemmataceae bacterium | reverse complement strand
AAGGCGAAGCTGGTCCGCGTCGAGAAGGAAAACACGACGATCGTCGAGGGGGCCGGCAAGAAGGGAGACATCGAGAAACGGATCGCCCAGATCCGGACGCAGATGGAGCAAACGGACTCGGAGTACGACAAGGAGAAGTTCTCCGAGCGGCTCGCGAAGATGACCGGCGGCGTCGCGATCGTCCGCGTCGGGGCGGCGACCGAGGCCGAGATGAAGCAGACCAAGGGCCGCGTCGAGGACGCCCTGCACGCGACCCGGGCCGCGGTCGCCGAGGGGATCGTCCCCGGCGGCGGCGTGGCGCTCTTGCGCTGCATCCCGGCGGTCGAGAAGGCGGCCGAGAAGCTCCGCGGCGACGAGCGGCTCGGCGCCGAAATCGTCGAGCGGGCCCTCGAAAGGCCGGTCCGCACCATCGCCGAGAATTCGGGCGTCGACGGGGCGGTCGTCGCCGACGAGGTCCGCACCCGGGGCGAGAAGAACGCGAACATCGGCTACAACGCCAACACCGGCGAGTACGAGGACATGTTCAAGGCCGGCATCGTCGACCCGACCAAGGTCACGCGGTCCGCCCTGCAGAACGCCGCCTCCATCTCCGGGCTCATGCTCACGACCGAGGTGATGGTCACCAAGATCGACGAGGACGAGCCGAAGAACAAGGTCGCCGGGGCGATCCGGTAAGAGAATTGCACCACGGAGGCAGCAATAATCAGAGCCGGAAGCGTAAGCGACGGTCCCCGGGCATGACCGTCGCTTACGCTTCCGGCTCTGATATCCTGACCTCCGTGGTATAATTCTTCTTTTGGAATCATGATGACGACGAAGCGTGATTATTACGAAATTCTCGAGGTCACCCGCGAGGCGGACGCCGACACGATCACGAAGGCGTACCGCAAGCTGGCGATGAAGTTCCACCCCGACCGCAACGTCGGGGACAAGGAGGCGGAAGAGAAGTTCAAGGAGGCGGCCGCCGCGTATGACGTCCTCCGCGACCCGGACAAGCGGGCGCGCTACGACCGCTACGGCCACGCCGGCCTCGAAGGGATGGGCGGGTTCCACGATTTTCGCGACCCCCGCTCGGTCTTCGACGTGTTTGGCAATCTGTTCGGCGACCTGTTCGGCGGCGGCGGCCGGGGGGGGCCGCAGGCCGGCCGCGATCTGCAATACAACCTCGAGATCGACCTGCCCGAAGCCGCCCGCGGCACCAAAAAGACGATCACCATTCCGCGCGAGGAGCTGTGTCCTGAGTGCTCGGGCAGCGGCGCGAAGAAAGGTAGTCGGCCTGCCGCGTGCCGGCGGTGTAGCGGCCAGGGCGTCGTCATCCAGCGGCAGGGCTTCTTCCAGGTGCAGCGGACCTGCCCCGGCTGCGGCGGCCGTGGCGCGGTCATCACCGACCCGTGCGGGCATTGTCACGGCGAGGGACGCGTCAACGTCAAGCGCACCCTCGAAGTCACGATCCCGCCCGGTGTCGACACAGGGATGCGCGTCCGCCTGAACGGCGAGGGCGAGGCCGGCGATCCCGGCGCCCCACGCGGCGACCTGTTCGTGCTCGTCCGGGTCCGCGAGCACCCTCTCTTCCAGCGGGACGGTCATCATTTGCTCTGTCAGGTCCCGGTGACTTTTAGTCAGGCCGCGTTGGGCGGGAAAATTGAAGTGCCGACTCTCGACGGGCCGCACGAATACGACCTGCCGAAAGGTGTGCAGGCCGGTCAGGTGTTGCCGATTAGGGGCCAGGGCATGCCGAATGTCCGCGGCGGCCGGCGGGGCGATTTGCTCGTGGAAGTGCTCGTCGAAACGCCGAAGAGCTTGACCAAGCGACAGGAGGAACTCTTCCGCGAACTGGCCGAAATCGAGCACAAACACGTCTCGCCGGAACGCAAAGGATTCCTGGACAAGGTCCGCGACTTTTTCGGGGCGGGAGACTCTAACTCTGAGGCAGGATAGCGCCTGTAGCTGCTTTTCTGTAGCTGGCCTCTGTAAGGCCGGCTCTTCTGTAGCTGGCCTCTGTGAGGCCGGCCTCACAGAGGCCAGCTACAGAAGAACTTGCCGAGATTGAGACCGACGATGAACGATAACGCGCCCGAAACCGATACCACAACCACCGCCGACGACCCGGCCGCGCGCCTGGCCACCGTCGAGCGCGATCTCGACGAGACGGTCGCGCTGCTGAAGCGGACACAGGCCGACTTCCAGAACTACCAGGCCCGCAACGCCCGCGAGCGCGAGACCGACCGCAAGTACGCCGTCTCCGGCCTCGCCCACGACCTCTTGGCCGCCCTCGACAATCTGGACCGCGCGGTCGAAGCGGCGAAACAGGCCGGCGGCGACAACCCGCTCATCCAGGGCGTCATCGCCACGCAGGCGCAGTTGTTGCAGATCCTCGCCCGCCACGGCATCACGCCGATCGACGCACAGCCCGGGCAGCCGTTCGACCCGACTCGGCACGAGGCGGTGATGCAGCAGCCGTCGCCCGACCATCCGTCCGGACGGATCCTCCAGGTGTTGCAGCAGGGCTTCCAGATATACGACCGCATCCTGCGGCCGACGAGTGTTATCGTCAGTCAGTAGGTCAGGCTGTGCCTGACGAAAGCAATCGTCAGGCACAGCCTGACCTACTCGGAGTTACCCATGCCCACTTACGAGTACAACTGCGAAGCTTGCGGCCACAGCTTCGACGAGTTGCAGTCCTTCTCCGCCGAACCGCTCAAGAAGTGCCCCGCGTGCAAGAAGCCGAAGCTGCGGCGAGCGTTCGGCACCGGCGCGGCTGTTCTGTTCAAGGGGTCCGGCTTCTACGAGACCGACTACCGCAGCCAGTCGTACAAGGAGGGCAAGAAGGCCGAGACCGAGGCGACCAAGCCGAAGACGGATGAGCCGAAATCGACGGAATCGACTGCCAAGGCCGAACCGGCCCCGAGTACGAATGGTACGACCGGCAAGAAAGGCAAGGCCGGTAAGGTCAAGTAGGCAAGTCACGGAATCCGAGCCGTTCGGACAGAATGTCCAAGTGGGGACGGCGGGGGCGACCGATGATAGACACGCGCTGCCCGATCTGCGACCAGCCGCTCCGCGCGGCCCGCGCGGCGGACCTTCCGTTCCTGCCGTTTTGCAGCGATCGCTGCCGGCGGATTGACCTGGGTCGTTGGCTGGGTGAGTCGTACCGCATCGAGGAGCCGGACTCCAGCGCCCCCTCGGACGACGACACGAACGGCGTCGGTCCGAGCCTCCTCCCCGAACGGCCCTGACTCGGGCCGATCCCCATAACGAAGCGGCGTGGCGGTTCGGCCGGCCACGCCGCTTTTGTTTTTTGTGGTGCTGAGAGATATTGAGGACGGCGAGCG
>DATJGQ010000554.1:0-9494 GCA_035494815.1 Gemmataceae bacterium | reverse complement strand
CGCTTGGCGGGGCATTACGCTTGCGTCCTTCGTCCGCGGCTACCGCTTGCTGAAGACCGCCGTGAGCAGTGCTTCGACGGTCGGATAGGTGTGGCCGTCGGCGAGAGCGGCATCGATCCGGGACCGGGCTTCGACCGGGTTGTGCCCGAGGCTCAGAAGTGCGGCGTACACCTCTTCGATGACTCGGCCGTCATGGGCGGCCGCGGGCCTCGCTGTGGTTGCAGTCGCCGGCTGTGCGAAGTTCCCGACCTTTTTCTTGAGCGTCGTCACCATCTGCTCGGCGGTCGCGGCGCCGATGCCGGGCAGCGTCGTCAGGAACTTCACGTCCTGCCGCTGGATCGCCCCCGCGATGTCGTGCACCGGCAGCACCAGCGCCTTGAGCGCCTTCTTCGCCCCGACCTTGTCCACGGTGCAGAACAGTTCGAAGAACTCGACCTCGGCCTCCGTCAGAAACCCGATCAGCCGCGGCAAGAGCCGCGCGGCCATCTGGTTGCCTTCGAGGTAGTGGCTGGTGTGCAACGTGACCTCGTCGCCCAGCCGCGTCTGCAGTTGCCGCCGCACGACTTCGGGGACGAGCACGGCGTACTCGAACGCCCCGGCCTGTAGCCGTACTTCCTCGTCGAGCACGCGCGTCAAAGCGCCGGTGATACTCGTGATCATGTCATGCGAGCGATCTTCGTCGCGTAATAGTGACACAACGCCACGGCCAGCGCGTCGGCGACGTCGGGCGGTTCGGGGAGCGCGGACAGCCGCAACTCGCGCAACATCGCGTGCTGCATCTGCGCCTTGCCCGCCCGGCCGTGGCCGGTGATCGTCTTTTTGATCGCCGTGGCGTTATAGCTGGTCACGGGGATGTCGCGCAACCCGGCGGCCAGCAGCAGCGCCCCGCGCGCGTGAGCCATCAGGATCGCGGTCCGCGGGTGCTGATAATGGGCATAAAGCTGTTCGACCGCCATCGCGGCCGGCCGATACTGCTCGATCACCTCTACTATACCAGTGTACAGATTCTTCAAACGTCGAGCCATGTCAGCTTTCGAGCGGCCGGAGTCAGACCCTTTGATGACGCCGGCTTCGCAAACGAGGGGCCCGGTCGGAGCGACTTCGACCACGCCGTAGCCGGCGATTTGCAGCCCGGGGTCGAGGCCGAGGATCCGAACGGGAGTCGTTTCCGACATGCAATGCCTCACGCGCCCGTCGCGGCAGACACGATCGCGTTGTATTGCGCCAGCAGGTCGTCGATCTCCTCTTCTTTCGTTCGGATGCGAGTCGCCCGCGCTCCGGCCGTGAGTCGGGCCAGATAGTCCCGATCGTCCAGTACCGAGAGCACCGCGCGGCGAAAGCCTTCGACGTCGCCAGCCTCGAAGATGACGCCGTTCTCGCCGGTGCGGACGACGTCCGGAATTCCGAACGCGGTGCTGCCGATCACTGGACGGCCGGCGATGAGGTATTCACGGGTGACCCGGTGAAAAGTCTCAAACCGGGATGGCGACAATCCGACGTCGGCCGCGTTCAAGATGGACGGCAATTCTTCGGTCGCGAAACCGCCACGATAGTGCACCCGCAGGTTCCGGGCGAGAAGGTCGCCGAGCACCTTCTCCTCGCCCGTCCCGTAGAGGTTCAGTTCATAATCGTCCCGGCCCAGCAACGAGGAGTGCGAGAAGACGGCGGCAATGTCACTGCCCCCCTTTGTGATGTTCAGCGAGCCGATGTGGAGGAAACTCACGGGCCCAACCGCTTTCGCCTCGCGCGGGAGATTCACCTGCGCGTCGATCCCTTGTGGAATGACGACCGTGCGGTCTGACGGCAACGGCAGCGTCCGCTCGAAGAATGTCCGGAACGTTTGCGACTGAAAGACGATCCTGTCGTAACACCGGGCAAACGTCCGTCGCGCCAATTCCCTTTTCGCCGAGAGGTGCCGCTCGAACTCGGCTACGGACCCCGACCGCAACGCCGAAAGCTCCTGCAACACCTGGTGCGCCGAATAGCTCCCTTCCTTGAAGGGCACCATGACGAGCCCGCGAAAGCAACATTCGGCGCACTGCCCCGGGGTGATCGGCGAAGGACAGACGACCTCGGGCGGCGCTGGAAACGCCGGCTGAATGCAGCCGCACAAGTCCTCGGCATTACACATCTGCCGGAGGATCGGGATGCGGCGGCCTGCGATCGCCTCGGGCCATTCGCTCGGAAGGTTCACCAGGTCCAGCACATGGACCAGGGAGGGCCGGAAATCGTCGAGGACCGAGTCAAGTACTCGGGCCCGCTCCGGACTTGCGAGCGACGCGTCGTAAATGCTCCACGCTCGCCACTGGTACTGTGTGGGCCGGACCTCATAGCGAGTGAAGCCGTGCGGCTCCTCAAAGCGGCGCTGTAGTAGCGGCTGAGTCGTCCCCTCGTCGGCCCCGGCGTATAAGACCCCGACGCGGACGCCACGACTGACGAGGTGGCGGGCATACTCATACGCGGCCGCCGGAACGCCCGAATGCTCCGCCGGCGGCAACGCGTGCGCGATCAGCAGGACCGCGAAGTTGGGGACTGGCGTCATTGCCGTTGCTCCAGAACCCACGGGTTTGCATTAAGGTAGCGGACGGTGCGGACGATGCCGTCGCGGATCGACACCGCCGGCCGCCAGCCCAGCGCGCGGATGCGGGCGCAATCGAGAGAGACGAACGGACTGTCGCCGATCCACCCACGCTCGCCGCCGGTGTATTCCGGCCGCGGCGAAACGCCCAACTCCTCGCAGATCCAGCGGACCGAATCGTTGACCTCGCAGTAGCTGTCGTTGCCGAGGTTGTACACGTTAACGGCGCCTTCGGACTTCGCCACCGCGAGCAGGACGCCGTCCGCACAATCGCCGACGTACAAGTATGATTTCCGCTGCTTGCCGTTGCCGAGAATGCGCAACGTCGTCGGATCACGGCGGAGGCTCTTCACGAAGTCGAACACGTGCCCGTGCGAGTAACGCTCCCCGACGAGCGAGACGAAGCGAAAGATGTGTCCCCGGAAGCCGAAGCCGGCGCAATACGCCTGCAGGAGCCCTTCGCCGGCCAGCTTTGACGCGCCATAAAGCGACGTTTGCACCGGAAGCGGCGCGTCTTCGGGCGTGGGAAAGACGGTCGGTTCGCCGTAAACCGCGCCGGTGGACGCGAACGCGATCTGTCGGGTCCCGACGGCCCGCATCGCCTCCAAGACGTTGAACGTGCCGATCGTGTTCTGCTCGAGATCTTTGCGCGGATGGTCCAGTCCACCGCGGACGTCGGCGTTGGCCGCGAAATGGAAAACAATGTCGGCGCCGCGCATCGCGTCGGTGAGCCCGGCGGGGTCGAGAATATCGCCGGTGACCAGGTGAAAAGGGCCGCACTCGCGGGCCGCCTCCAAAAACCGCCGTTGTCCGGTCGAGAAGTTGTCGTACGCCGTCACCGCGTGACCGTCGGCGAGCAGGCGGTCCACGAGATGGCTGCCGATAAACCCGGCGCCTCCGGTGACGAAGCAGTTCATCGATTCACGTGTGCGATAGCGCGTGTCCCGAAGCTCATTCCCGCCACTTCTCCAGGTATTCCAGATACACCGCCCGCCACTGGTCGGTCAACTGCCCGCCGCTCCCGTGGGTTAGAGCGATCGGCCAGGTGCCCATCGTCAGGCCGGCCTGTTCACACTGGCGGCAGAAGTCCATGTCGTAATAGTGGAACTTGAACCGCGGGTCGAAGCGAACACCCGCCTGACGCAGCGTCCCAGCCCGCGCCGCCAGGAAGACGCCGTCGAGCAGCTTGACGGGACTCGGCACTTCGCCCCAATAGATGACACGCGCCACCGGCCCGTCGAAGTGGGCGATCGACCCGCTCAAATTGGCAAGGTCGTAGTCGTTCAGCTGCGTCGACGTGTCGGTGGTCCACCAGCCGGGCTGTTTCGGCACACGGCGGCGATTGCCGGCCACGCCGACGACCGCGAACCGCTCCAACCCCTGCTGGAGCCGCTCGGGCAGGAACCAGTCGTCGATCCAGACGTCGTCGTGCACGAAGATGAGCACATCCTCGTCGTCCGCCTGGTCGAGCGAGGCGTTGTAGAGTTCCGGCAGGCCGAGGGTGTTCTCGAAATACACCGACAGCTCGACCGATTCACGGTTGACGACGCGTTCGAGCGATCGGCCGAGCAGCGACTCGGCGAGAAAGGTCGGCCGGTCGCTGCGGGTGGCGGCGACGATGCGGAACATGGCCGCGGCCCTCTAGCCTGAGAGCCGTGCCGGGCGCGAGGTCATCGTGTCGAGCACCGAAGTGTCGACCTGTCGCCGTTTCGTGGGATCGAATTGAACTCGGTTGAGCGGGATTTCACCTAGCTTTCGTGCGGCATTGCGCCATAGCCCGGCCCACGAACCGGCGAAATCGTCCGCACTCAACTCGGGCATTAAGTACACCGAATAGAAGTCGCGGTAATCCTCGATTTCGTTGTCAAAACCGCAGTCGAAAAGGATCAGTTGGCCCTCGTGACGAACGAAGAAGATCCGGGGCTGGTCCCAGAAATCGCGGTAATCGATGTCGGTCCAAGGGTCCATAACGTGGCTCACTCAGGCGAGCGGATGTTACTCAAGCCGCCAACTGGTACCTCCTGGTCGGTCTTCCAGAATAACATCCTCCTCCTTCAGTCGATTACGAATGAGATCGGCACGGGCAAAGTCCTTCGCTTTTCGCGCATTGGCGCGTAGGTTGATGAACTCTTGGATCACCGGATCTAAGCCCGTCTCATTGATGTTCCTGAAAATGGGTTCAGGATCAACACCCAAATCGACAAAAACCTGCCGAAGTCCGAGCAGGTTTGGGCCAGCCTTGGCAGCAAATCCGCCTGCACGCGTCGATGGTGCCCAAAACAGACCAAGAATAGCGCTTAACTCTCGTAGGGTTCTGGTCGAATACCGGAACGCGACCTTCCGGTTGGTGTCCGAGTCGGACATTTCCAGCTTGTCTGCATCGGCCACTCGGTTAAGCGCGGAAAGCAATTCGAACAACACGCCGACCGCGCCGCCCGTGTTGAAGTCGTCGTCCATGCATTCGAGGAAGCGCTCTCGCAGCGCGGGGATTTCTCCTCCGGTCGCTGACGCTCCCGGCTCGCCCGGCCCGAGCGCGTAGAACGATTCGCCGGTGATCCGCTCGTACCGCTCGAAGAAGCGGTAGAACGACTGCAACGATTTCGCCACTTCGACCAGCCGGTCGTCGCTGTACTCGATCGGGCTTCGATAGTGCGTGCTCAGCAGCAGGAACCGCACCGTCTCCGGGTGATGCCGCTGCAGCAGGTCCGCGATGTTGACGACGTTGCCGACCGAGCCGGCCATCTTGGCCGTGCCCATCTTCAGCAGGCCGTTGTGCATCCAGACGCGGGCGAACGGCTTGTTCGTGTACGACTCGCTCTGGGCCAATTCGTTCTCGTGGTGCGGGAACTGCAGGTCGAGCCCGCCGCCGTGGATGTCGAGCGTTTCGCCGAGGAGCTTCATGCTCATCACCGAGCATTCGATGTGCCAGCCCGGCCGGCCGGGGCCCCACGGGCTGGGCCACTGCGGCTCGCCGGGTTTGGCCCCTTTCCAGAGCGCGAAGTCGCCCGCGTTGCGTTTCTTGTCGCTGACCTCGATGCGCGATCCCGCCTCCAACTGCTCCGGGTCGCGGTTGCAGAGCTTGCCGTAGTCGGCGTCCTTGGTGATGTCGAAATAGACGTCGCCCCCGGCCGCGTAGGCGTAGCCCTTGTCGATCAGCCCCTGCATCATTGCGATCATGCCGTCGATGTGCTCCGTCGCCCGTGGCATCTGGTCGATGCCCTCGGGGCCGATCTTGATGTTGAGCTTCCGCAGGCACTCGACGTAATCGGCCGTCATCTTCTCGGCGAGTTCCTTGACCGTCGTGTTCAACTCGCGGGCGCGGACGATCAGCTTGTCGTCCACGTCAGTGATGTTGACGACCCAGGTGACCTTGTAGCCGAGGTAGGTCAGGTAGCGCTTGACCGTGTCAAAGATCACCGGCCCGACCATATGGCCGATGTGGCTCGGCTTGTAGACGGTCGGCCCGCAGACGTACATGCCGACCGTCTCGCCGGGCTGCTTGGGGAACGGCTCCTTCTGACGGGTGAGAGTGTTGTAGACGCGCAGCCGCATGATTTGATTTCTCGGTCCCATAAGTCCCATAGCTCCCATGGGGTCCCATATGGGACTCATAGGACTTATGGGACTTATGGGACGGAGAAGCCTTCCTCCTTTTCGATCAACACGACGGCGTGGCAGCCGATCGCCTCGGCGCGGCCGATGTGGCCGACGCCCTCGCCGGTCTTCGCCTTGACGTTGACCGCCTCCGGGAGAACACCCAACAGCCGGGCGAGGTTCGCGCGGATCGCCGTCTTCACGCCGCGGAGCATCGGCTCCTGGGCGAAAACGGTCACGTCCAGGTTCACTACCCGCCAGCCGAGTTCGGTTAGTTTAGCGAGCGTATTGCGCACGAATCGCGACGAGTCCGCGCCCCGGTAGACGGGATCCGAATCCGGGTAGGCGTCGCCGATGTCACCCAGGCCGGCGGCGCCGAGCAACGCGTCGGTCACCGCGTGAAGTACGACGTCGGCGTCGGAATGCCCGTCCAGCCCGCGCGGATGGGCGACGCGGACGCCGCCGAGGATCAGCGGCCGGCCCTCGGCCAGGCGGTGCGTGTCGTGGCCCGACCCGACGCGGATCACCGCGAACCCTCCACTCCGCGACGCATATCGGAGCCGGAAGCGTAAGCGACGGTCATTGGAAAGCGGACCGTCGCTTACGCTTCCGGCTCTGGAAAGCCCCGCGGACCGCGTTAATCGATCCCGAACGGCCCGCCGACGGCGTAATTCTCGAACCGCATGAACTGCTTGATGTACGCGAGCGTCACCTCGCCGGTCGGGCCGTTACGCTGTTTGGCGCACAGGATCTCGATCGTGTTATCGTCCTTCCCTTCTTCGTACATGCCGGGGCGGTGTAAGAGCAACACCGTATCCGCGTCCTGCTCGATCGCCCCGCTCTCGCGCAAGTCCGCGAGCCGCGGCTTGTGCCCGCCGCGGTCCTCGGAGGAGCGGTTCACCTGCGCCAGCGACAGCACGGGGATCTTCAATTCCCGGGCCAAATACTTGAGTCGGCGGGAGATTTGCGCGACCTGCTCCTGCCGGTTGTCGCGGCGGTTCTCGGCCTCGATCAGTTGCAGGTAATCGACGACGACGAGGCGGATGTCGTGCCGCTTCTTGAGCCGGCGGGCGTTGGCAGCGATCCGCAGCATGCCCTGACTCGGCGTGTCGTCGATGAACAGCCGCGCCTGACGGAGGACGTCGCCGGCGCGCATCAGCTTGTCCATATCGTCGGAGCCGAGCATGCCCTTGCGGAGCTTGTGACTGTCGACGCGGGCCTGCGCGCACAACAGCCGCTCGGCGATCTCGACCCGCGACTGCTCCAAGCTGACGAAGAACACCGGAACCGGCGGCGCTTTTCGGATCGCCTCCGGGGCGATGATGTTGCGAATGACGTTTAACGCCATGGCAGTTTTGCCGACGCTCGGTCGCGCCGCCAGAACCACCAATTCCGAATTGTGAAGGCCCGCCGTGATCTCGTCCAAATCCAAAAAGCCGGTCGGTAGCCCGCTCTCGGTGTAGTCCTTCTGCGTGCGGGCGTCGATGCGGTCGAACGCCTCGCCCATCGCCTCGACGAGTGTCAGCGTCTGCCCGGTGATGCCGAGCTGGGCGACGTCGAGAATTTTCCGCTCGGACGTCTCCAACAGTTCGTCGGCGGGCTGCACCTGGTCGTAAGCGTCCCGGAGGATTTCGTTGCCGGCGGTGATCAGGTTGCGGACGATCGCCTTGTCGCGGACGATGCGGGCGTAATACTCGGCGTTGGCGGCCGTCGGGGCCGACTCCCACAATTCGCCGAGATAGGCGAAGCCGCCGATATCCTCGACGTACTTCTGCTCGCGCAGCCACTCCGCGAGTGTGACCAGGTCCACCGGGTGGGCCTTGTCGTAGAGCGCTGTGATGCCCTGAAATAACTTCTGGTGGGCGTCGGAGTAGAAGTTTTCCTGGCGGACGATTTGCAGTACGTCGCCGATCACGGCGTTGTCGCGGAACATGCTGCCGAGCAGACAGCGTTCCGCCTCGCGGCTGTGCGGGCTGGTGCGTTGCTCGGGAAGTGTCACTTCGTCCAGCGACATGTCGGCGACTCCGCTCCATCATCGGTCACCGCACACTGTAACGCAACGCGACCCGTTTTCGAGATGAAAACGGGTCGCGCGGGGGGATCGATTCGGACGGGCGGAATTATTTCGTCGGCTTCACGACCAGCACCTTGACGGCACTTTCGATGTCGTAGCCGAGGTTCAATTTCACCTCGTAGAGGCCGAGTTCCTTGATCTGGCCTTCCATCTTGACCATCTCAGCGTCCACCGGGAGGTTGCGGCCGCGGAGCGCCTTGCCGATCTCGGCGGGGCCGACGGAGCCGTAGAGGTGGCCCTCGTCGTTGGCGTTCGCCTCGATCGTGACGCTGACCCGCTGGATCTGCTCGGCCAGCACCTTGAGGTCGGCGATCTTCGCCTCGCGGGCCTGCTGGACGCGGATCTTATACCGGTCCAGGAGACGCATGTTGTGTTCGGTCGGGACGGTGGCGAGGCTCTGCGGCAACAGGTAGTTGCGGGCGTAGCCGGCCTTGACCTCGACGAGGTCGCCCTGCTTGCCGAGGTGCGCCACGTCTTCAATCAGCACCAGCTGCCAGCCGCCGTGCGGCCCCTTGCGCGGCTGGTTGCGCTTCTTAACCTTCGGCCCCTTGGGCTTCGGCGGCTTTTCCTTGACGGCGGTCTTAGTCGATTGCTTAGCCTTGGCCATCGTTTGTCATCCTTCGCCCTGGGTCAAAGTCCAGGGACACCTCTAAAACGGGATTTCCGAATCGCCGCCGCCGGTCGGCTCCGCGTCGGCGGGCTGGTAAGCCTGTGGCCGGGACGCCGGCGCGGAGGCGCGGGCCATCGGCCGGCCGCCTTCACCGTCGTCGCCGCCGCCACGCGTGTCGAGCATCTGCATGACGTCGACCGCCAGTTTGTGCTTCGACCGCTTCTGGCCGGTCTGCTTGTCGTCCCACTGGTCGAGCTTGAGCCGGCCCTCCAGGTATACTTGAGAGCCCTTCCGAAGATACTTCTCGACCGTGTCGGCGAGGCGGCCGGTGTCGCCTTTGTTGAATGCGTCACAGTCGATGAACATCGTTTCGCCGTCTTCCCACTGACCGGTTTGCGGGTTCTTGCGGCGGGAACCGACGGCAAACCCGAATGCCGCCACCCGGCCGCCGTTGCCGAACGTCCGAATCTCCGGGTCGCGGGTGAGTCGGCCAATCAGGATTACCTTGTTCACATCAGCCATGGGCCGGCCTCCTCGGTGGGGAGCAAAAGTACAGATACTGCCGAGTACTGTAACCCGAGCCCACCACCGATCGCAATGTCCGTAGCGGTTCGCGACGCCGTTCAGAGCCGGAAGCG
>DATJGQ010000553.1:0-2376 GCA_035494815.1 Gemmataceae bacterium | reverse complement strand
CGTAGCGGTCGGCGACCTCGCGCAGGCTCGCCGGAGGTTTGCCCCGGAACAGCTCCGCGACGAGCGGATGGATCGGCTTGGCCGTGTCGGGATTGGCGAAGAGCTGTTCCGTAACCGCCGGCGCTTTCGCCGCGAATTCAGCGGCGGGGATCGCGGCGTAGGCGTTCCACGGCGCGAAGATGGGGTCGTGGCCCGCCTTCGACGGCGCGAGGAACTCGGCCCAGCGCGCGACGAGTTTCTTGTTCAGCTCGAGCGTCTCGGGCACCGACTGGGGCGTTTGCGCCGCGATCAGGCAATCCGCGACGACCTTCGCCGAGCGAAGGACCTTGAGCGCGGCGCCGGACTTCTCCGCCAGGAATGATTCGGCCGCGGCCTCTCGCGTCTTCAGTTCCTTCTCGAAGGCGAGGGAGGCCGAGGTCTGTTCGCTGCTGCCGCCGATGACCGGCAGGTCCTTCGGCTCGACGCTGCTCGCGAAGATGCCGTAGAGGCTGTAGTAGTCGGCGGTGGGGATCGGGTCGTACTTGTGGTCGTGACAGCGGGCGCACTGCACGGTGAGCGCCATCGTGCCGCGCGTCACGACGTCGATGCGGTCGTCGATGATGTCCGGCTGGCTTTCCAGGAACCGCCGGCCGAGCGTGAGGAAGCCCATGGCGGCGAGCGGGCGCTTGTCGGCGCCGAGGTCGAGCTTGTCCGCCGCGATCTGCTGGATGAGGAACTGGTCGTAGGGCAGGTCTTCGTTGAAGGCGCGGATGACGTAGTCGCGATACGTGTACGAGTACGGGAACTTCCGCTCCTGCTCGAAGACGTAGCCCTTGGTGTCGGCGTAGCGCGCGACGTCGAGCCAATACCTCCCCCACCTCTCCCCATAACGGGGAGAGGCGAGGAGGTGGTCTACGACCTTGGCAAACGCATCTGCCGATTGGTCGGCCTCGAACGCGGCGACTTCTTCCGCGCTCGGCGGCAGGCCGATCAGGTCAAAGTACGCCCGGCGGATAAGCGTGTGCTTGTCCGCCTGCGGCGCGGGCGTCAGGCCCTTGGATTCGAGCTTGGCCAGCACGAATGCGTCGATTGGGGATCGAACCCACCTCGCATTCTTGACTGAGGGCACGGCCGGCTCGACCGGCTTCTTGAAGGCCCAGTGAGTGCTGGCAGTGCTGGCAGTGCTCGCGGGATTCTTCGCGTCATCCGCGCGGGCGGATTTCTTCCCGGGCTCGGATTTGTCCGGCTCCTTGCGCGGGTCGGGCGCGCCGGCCTTCACCCAATCTTCGAAGTCCTTGATTTGATCCTTCGAAAGCGCGTCCTTGTCCTTCGGCGGCATGGCCGCGTCCGGATCGCCGCGCTTGATCGCCTTGATCAGCGGGCTCTTGTCCGGGTCGCCGGGCACGACGGCGGCGTCGCCGGATTCTCCGCCTTTGCGCATGGCGTCGCGGGAATCAAGATAATACTTGCCTTTTAGTTTCTTGGCCTGGTGGCTGTGGCAGGAGTAGCACTTCTCGACGAGGACGGGGCGGATCTTCTTCTCGAACATTTCCATCTGTTCGGGAGTCGGCTCCTTGGCGTCATCCGCCGCCCGGGCAACCCGCGCCGGCGCGAGCACGACTGCCGCCAGGGCGAACGCCCCTGCCGTCAGGACCAGTCCCGCCACGCGGCGGGTACCGTACTGCTGTCGTGGGATCATCATGCCTCCAATTCCCTCGGCTCTGTGGCACCGGCCCACCCGGGCAGAGCCCGGCCGAGACGTGCCCTACAGGTTATCGGACGCCGAACGCCCTTGGATACAGCCAACCCACGGGCGCACGGTGGGACGCCTTTATCTAGTGCCCGTTCACGGCCGGCGTTGTGCTAAAGGTGGGAGGGTTCGTCTCTTACAAATACTGGCGGAGAGGCCTTTTTAGAGCATGTGCGACAGCGCCGCCGCGCCAAACTGTCATGCAGATAACGGTGTTGTCACCAATCCGACGCAATCGGCGCACGCAACTTACGTGCGGCGGCGGGCATTCCTGACTATCCTCCTCGCCACGGCCGCCGGACGTGTTCAGGATTTCCGGAACGATCGGTCGCCGGGGCGTCGACTTTGCGGGCCCGCCGGGCATCATCTCCGCACGTGGGTGCGAGACCGCCGGGCTCTACCGCGCTAGGCCGACGCGTCCTTCAACGCAGGGAATGTGAGGAGATTGTCATGCGGTTCAAAGACACGGCGGGATTGTTCGCGGCGGCGGTGTTGGCCATCGGTGCGCTGAACATCGGCTGCGACTCGGAAAAGAGCGACAAGGCGGGTGGCGAGCATGGTGGCGCGTCCGCGACCACCGAAGGTGGCCGCCCGGAGAACGCCCCCGTCACCGGCACGGGCGGAAGCACCACCGGCGTCGGCGCGGG
>DATJGQ010000552.1:0-2924 GCA_035494815.1 Gemmataceae bacterium | reverse complement strand
AAGGAATGTTAAGGTTTCGTCCGGCGCACCACCGCAGTGGCTCCCCTGGTCGCGGGCCGGGGAAACTTGAGAAAACGCTTTGACGGCAGGCGTCGAGGATCGCCCGAGCTTCATTGCCGGCCCCCTTCCGCGGTCGCCTTCACCAAGGCCACGATGCCCGCCCGGACGGCCGGCGGCAGCTCCGCCCAGCGGTCCGCGACAAGGGCCAGGTCGGGGTCGGTTTCGGGACGAATTGGCGATTCGCGGGCCAAGCTTTGGGCCAAGCGTTTCGGCGAGGTTGGCGTAACCGTTTGGCCGGTCCCGGGCTGCGGAGGCTGTGAGACGGGTTCGACTCCCGTATCCCGCTATGAAGCCCACCCGGTCCGAGCCGCGACCGTGAGGGAGCGGGCGCCCGCTCCCACACGGTCGCGACTCGGACCGTGGGCTTTCGTCATTTCCAGCATATCCTGACTGCGGCAATGCCAGCCAATCCCGCCAGGAGGCGTTGATGCTCGCCGATCGATTCGCCCGGTACGCGGAGCGGTTGCGGTACGAGGACCTGCCGACCCACGTGGTGCACGAGACCAAGCGGCGGTTCATCGATTCGTTCGCCACAGCCGTCGGCGCGATGGACTCGGACGCGTTTTCGATCGCCAAGCGCTGCGCCGGCCGCGTGTCGAGCCAACCCGGCGCGAGTTTGCTCGGCGGCGGCCGGTCGAGCGTCGAGTGGGCGACGTTCGTCAACGGCCTGCTCATCCGCTACCTGGACTTCAACGACACCTATCTTTCGCTGGAACCCGCGCATCCCAGCGACAATCTCTCCGCCGTTCTGTCCGTCGGCGAGAGCGTCGGCGCCAGTGGCCAGGACCTGATCACCGCGGCGGTCATCGCCTACGAGATCCAGTGCCGCCTGTGCGACGCGGCGAGCTTGCGGAAGTACGGCTTCGATCACGTCACCTACGGCGCCATTTCCTCAACAGTCGCGGCGTGTAAGCTCATGACGCTGTCGGTCGCTCAGACGACGCACGCGATCGGCCTCGCCGGCGTCGCCAACGTCGCGCTGCGGCAGACGCGGGCCGGCGAAATGAGCATGTGGAAGGGTTGCGCCTTCGCGAACGCCGCCCGCAACGGCGTCTTCGCCGCTACGCTCGCCGCCGAAGGGATGACCGGCCCCGCCCCGATCTTCGAAGGCGAACTCGGCCTGATGCCGCTCGTGCTCCGCGCCGAATTTACCGTCGCGCCGATGGGTGGCGAGGACGGCGGCCAGGATTTCATGCTCCCGAAGACGTACATCAAGTTCTGGCCGGTCGAGTATCACGCGCAATCGGCCGTCGACGCGGCGCTGCAACTGCGGCCGGCCGTCGGCGACTGGCGACGGATCAAATCGGTCGACGTGCATACCTTCGACGCCGCGGTGGACATCATCGGCAAGGACCCCGAAAAGTACCGCCCGAAGACGCGCGAGACCGCCGACCATTCACTACCGTACTGCGTCGCCGTCGCGCTGGCGGAAGGCGACGTGGGCCTTCGCAGTTTCGACGACGAACATTTGGCGAATCGGGACTTACTCGCCCTGACGCAGAAGGTGCAGCTGTACCTCGACCCCTCGTGCAACGACCGCTACCCGAAGGGCATCCCCAATCGATTGACGATCACGCTCGACGACCAGAAACAGTTCGTCAAGGAGATCGAGTTCCCGCGTGGCCACGCCGAGAACCCGATGACGGACGCCGAAGTCGAGCAGAAGTTCCGGGCCGTGGTCGAGCCGGTGTACGGCAAGGACCGGGCGGCGAAGGTGCTGGAACTGTGTTGGACGTTGGACAAGTTGCGGGATGCGTCGGAGCTGGTCAAATCACTGGATGAATGAATGTCGGTTCAACGGGTCCATCCGGGAATCTGGATGGGTGAATGCGTATCCGAGTACGGATTAAACACGTCGAACGTCTGCAGCCGCCATTCGCCGTCCGAATCCAATTGCCAAACCGTTCTCGCGAGAAAGTACTCGTTCCCGGCGCTCCAATTGCCGTGGATTTTGAAGAGGAATTCCAGGTTTCCGCGCCGCTTCTGACGCGAGACGTCACCGGGGACGAAACCCCATGCCTGGAATTCGGTAACATTTCGTGAATGAGACACGTCTTCGGCAAATTTCCGGAATTGCCCTTTATCGAAAGCTCCGCGCCGAAAGTCGTCGGAGACATTCCGAAAGATTCGCTCAAAGCGCTGAGAGTCACGGGCCCGAACACCGTCCGCGATCTCCTGCACCTTGCGAATCATCTGTTCGCGGTCACTCTCGAAAAGGCGATCGAGCATCGAAAGGGATAGAATCGCGACGGCCGCCGAAGCGGCGATGACCGCGTACTTCCGCTGTCGCGTCCGCCACCAAACGGCGACGCAGACCAGTCCAATCGCCGCGAGGATCGCGTACAGCGTCAGGTCGCCTTCGACGAGCCAATAAGGCATGGCGACACCTCAGGCCCCGATGACGTCCGTCGGCGCGCGCGGCGGCCGGAGATACGGCCCGCGGAAGAACGCGAACGCCGTGACGACCAGTCCCAAAGCGCTGGCGATCGCGGTCTGCCGTACCGTCGCGTCCTGCGCGAAGAGCCGCACGACCGGCCGCATGCCCTCGGGCAAGAACTCGCTATGGCCTGCCAACGGCGGCCCACCGATCACCAGCGCGACCAGAATGACGGCGCACGCCAGGCACATCCAGAAAAGCACTCCCGGTAACCGCCGCCGCCACCGCCGAATCAGCATGCGTCCCTGCCAATTCTAATCACCGAGGCCCGTTTCAGTGTGTCCCATCGGTCCTATGAGTCTCATAGTTCCCATGAAACCTGCCGCGCACCAACTATCGCCGCGAGCCGGCCCCGTAGACCGCCTTGGCGCCCAACTCTTCCTCGATCCGAAGCAACTGATTGTACTTGGCCACACGATCGGTCCTG
>DATJGQ010000551.1:0-3040 GCA_035494815.1 Gemmataceae bacterium | reverse complement strand
GCAGTTGCTCGGGTGCGTCCCCTTCGCGGAAGCGCGGGAGACGCTCGCCGCGCTGCTCGATCCGCGTCAGCCGCCGGCCGTGCAGACCGCCGCCGTCCGGGCGCTCGCCGACTATGCCGAGGCGGCGGTGGCCGATCTGCTCCTGGCCCGGTGGCCTCAATTCGCGCCGGAAGTTCGTCAGCACGCCATCGCCGCCCTGTTGGCGCGGGACGATCGCGCCCTGGCACTCTTGCGGGCGGCCGAGCGCGGCGAGGCTGACGTCGGCCAACTCGACCTGACTCAGCGAGACCTGTTGCGCACGCACCGCAGCGAACCGATCCGCACGCTCGCCGCCCGACTGTTCGGCCCGCTGGCCGTCACCGCCCGGAGCTCGGTGATCGACGAGTACAAAACTGCCCTGCGTCTGACCGGCGACCTCAAGCGCGGCGCGAAGGTCTTCGAGGCAAACTGCGCCGCCTGCCACCGCCTCGACGGAGTCGGCCACGCCGTCGGCCCCGACCTGACCTCCGCGGCCACGAAAGACCTGGAAAGCATTCTCACCGACGTCCTCGACCCGAATCGCTTCGTCCCGCCGAACTACGTCCAGTACCTCGTCACGGACAAGCGCGGCCGCGTCTTCACGGGTGTGATCGCCGGCCAGACGGCCACGAGCCTGACATTGCGGCGGCAACAGGGCGAGTCGGACACGATCCTCCGCGGCGACGTCGAGGAACTGACGAGCACCGGCAAGTCGCTCATGCCCGAGGGACTCGAGAAGACGATCGACAAACAGGCGATGGCCGACCTGTTCGCCTTCGTGCGGGACGCCGCGGCCCGCGAGGGCGAGTCGGTCCGCGTCCGCGACTTCGGCACTCTGCCGGGCCTAATCGAGCCGGACCGGCGGTGACCCGAAATCGTTACGCGGTCCGCAGATTCGGCTTGCGCCGCACAAATGCCCGCATGGCGTCGCCTCGACTTTGACGATACTATTTGTGCCCCAATAGGGCTCTCACAAGGAGACACGGAGGTCGCATGATCGCTTTCATTCGTCCGACATCGATCGCTTTCCTGACGATCTGCGGCGCGTTCGCGTTGGCACAGTCGCCCGCGCCGCGGCCGACGCTGCAACAATTGGAGGCACGGGCGGCCGGCCTGCTGCCGACCAAGGATCAGCTCCGCTATCAGGAGATCCCTTGGGTTCACGATCTCGCCGAGGCCCAGAAGGTCGCGCGGGCGGAACGGCGGCCGATCTTCCTCTGGGGCTACGGCGGCCGGGCGCGGCCCGACAACGGCCTGGAAGGCTGCTGAATGTACGCCAACGTGCTCCGTGCGGGCACGCTCACCGACGACCGCGTCGTCCAGCGGGTCTCGACCAACTTTATCCCGACCCACTTCAACAACAACGACCCGACCCGGGCCGCGAACGACCCGAGTGCGATCCTGTGGACGGCGGTACTCAGGCAGAAGGACTTGCAGGGCCAGGGCGTCTGGGTCCTCGCGCCGGACGGCACGGTCATGGCCGGCATGAGCGCCGAGGTCGACGGCCATCCGTCGGACAAGGTCGGAACCGGCCCCGGCGCCCCGTGGCGGGCCAACCCGAAGTTCGCCGACGCCGTCGTCGAGATGCTGGACGCGTCGTTGCGGAAGTTCGGCCCGGTGACGCCGCGGCATCAGAAGGCCGAGCCGCTCCCCTATCGCGGCGCCGGCCTGAAGCCGGACGGCGGCGTACGGCTCGTCGTCTATAACCGCGCCGACCACGGGCTGGCATTCAGTGTGAATCTGACCGCGGACGAATGGCGGGCGTTCCTGCCCTCTGACGTTACCGTCGGGAAGCGCTGGTCGTTACCCGAGCCGGTCGCCCGCGAGTTCGCGCCGGTCCTCTCGCCGTTGGCCGACACGCGATTTCGTCCGAAGCCGGGCGAGTTGAAATCCGCCGAACTCACGGCGGAGGTCGAGACGGCCGACGCCCATCAGGCGCAAATCCGTCTCACCGGCCGCTGGCACGCCGACTGGCCACACGACGACGGCGAGCACTCCGTCGGCACGGCCACCGCGGACGGGATCGCCGTTTACGACCTGTCTCGAAAGACGGTTCGTTCGCTGCTGCTGATCTTCGACGGTTCGTACAGCTATACGACCCGCGACGGACTGTCGCACCGGCCCCCGCCATTCGCGGCGGTCGTTCGCTGGCGTCTCGACGGCGACGCGGAATGAACCGTCCGACGCTCGTATACTGACGGTGGGTATCGAGCGAATCGGAGGCGGTCATGACGCGACCCGGACCGATCCTTCTGGCGATGATCTTTACCGCCACGGCAGTCGTGCTGACGGTGCCGTTACTGATCTATGAGCAACCGGCGCCGGCGGGCCAGAAGACCGCCGCGCCGGCACCCCCCGCGCCGCCGAAACCGGCGTCGCCCAAGTCGCCGCCGCCGGCCGCGACGGCGCAAGTGTTTGCGGGAAAAGTCGTCGCCGTCGAAGAGCCGGCGGGTCAATCCGACGACCGAGGCTTCGCTTTGAAGGCCGACGACGGCACGACGCATCCGCTCGTCGCCGACGACGTGTCGCGGATGTTCCGCCTCTACCCTCAGCTCCGGGATCGCCCCGTGACAATCACCGGCCGGCTGCTGCCGGGGACGAAGGACCTGAAAGTGGAGTTCGTGAAGACGATCAAAAACGGGAAACCGTTCGTCGTGGACTTCTGGTGCGAGGTGTGTCAGATCAGCCACCAGCAGCCCGGGCCGTGCGTCTGCTGCGGCGACGAACTGGAATTGCGAGAGAGGCCAGCCCCTTAGTTGTTCTCAAAGAGATGGAGCGAGCGGCGGGGTTGATCCCCGCCGGGGGCCGATCCCCCCGGCGGGGATAAACCTTGCCGCTCGCCACGTCACTTCGCAACCGTATTTAGGTTACTGATTCCAGTCGGACGCCAATGCGGTGCCGTCATACGGGTGGCAGGCCTGGTACCAGGTCATCGTCGCGATCGACGGGCTGACCGTGCGGACGCTGCCGTCGCCCAGGCCGGTGATCATGGCACTGGTGTGCGGCGAGTGGGTCACGTTCT
>DATJGQ010000550.1:0-3169 GCA_035494815.1 Gemmataceae bacterium | reverse complement strand
CGCTCCGCTCGAAGACTCGCGTCGCGGCTAAACAACTACTACTTGGGCACCTGCCGCGGACTCGCCAGATACGCCACCAGATCGCGAACTTCATCCGCCGCGAGCTTGTCGAAAATCCCCTCCGGCATCATCGAGATCGGTGACTTCGTCCGCCCCGCGACGTCGCGGATCGGCACGACGTTCTCCTCGGTCGGCGTGCGTACCGTCACGGCCAGCGCCGTCTCCCGCACGATGAGTCCGGTTACCAGCCGGCCGTTCGTCATCTCCAGTTCAGTCGCGCGATAATCGTTCGGCACGTTCGCGTTCGGGTCGAGGACGTTTTCGAGGACGTAATCGAGGTTCGCCCGCTGCGAGCCGGTCAGTTCCGGGCCGACGGCGGCGCCTTCGCCGAACAACTTGTGGCACGTTGCGCAGTTCTGATCGAAGAGCCGGCGACCGCGGGGCAGGTCGGCGGATTGTAAGTACTCGGGAGTGAGGAGGGACTTGTACTTCGCCGTCTGAGCGGCCCGCTCTTTCGACGCGGTCCGGACGGCGCCCCAGACTTTTGCCAACCGCGCAGACACTTCCTTGTTCTTGAGAGCTTGAATCTGGCGTGCCGTGTAGGCCGACATGTCGCGGCGCGGCACCGTCCCCTTGTCGACGGCGTCGAGCAGGGCGAGCGCGTACGCCGGCCGCGAGGCGAGCGTCGCGACGGCGTCGGCCTTTTCCGCGTCGGTGAAGTCGGCGTAATGCTTGAGAATTTCGACCGGCGTGGCGGGGTCGGAATACGCGGCCAGCCCGCGGGCCGCGGCGCCGCGCATTGCTGGATCCGCCAACAGCCCGTGCAGGACGGGGACCAGATCGGCATGCGCGTCGGCCAGGATGGTTTGCAGGGCCTTGTTTCGCTTCTCCGCGCCGGCCGTCTTGTCGAGAGCCACCGACCGCAGCGTTGCCCGCACGCGCTGATCGCCGAAAACGACGGCCAGCTCGGCGGCGCGCTCACGCACTTCCTCAAGCGGACTCGCCGCCATTCGGACGTACACCGCGCCCCAGCCGGCCGGCGGTCGCAGTCCGCGGCGGCCTTGCAACGCCGTCTGCAAGCCCCTCAGGACGTCGCGATGAAGTTCCGCATCGGTCGCGGCATTGAGCCAGCCGACGACCTCGGCCGGCCCGTCGGGCCCGGTCGATCTTTCGGCCACGCGGCGGGCGATGTGCTCGCGAACCAAGGGTAACTTGCATGTTAACAGCAGGTGAGAGCATTTCGCCGGCTCGGTCGCGACCATCGGCTCGACGCCGTACCAGATCATGAGCGGCAGATTCGGATCGGCGGCATTGCTCGCATCTTGAGCCAGGTACTCGGCGACCTGCCAGCGGACGTTCGCGGGCATCCGCTGAAGTCCGGACGCGAACGCCAGACGAACCCGCGGCGACGGCTCGTCGTGCGCGGCCGCCTTCACGTCCAGTTCCAACACCGGGTTCCACGGCCGATCCAGGCTCAGGCGAAATGCCCAGGCGCTGACACGATCGTTGTGGTCGATGATCCAGCGGCTGAGCGGGACGTTATCCACCGTCTCGATCGCGTCGAGCGCCCACAGCGCCCGCAGCCGCCGGGGGACTTCGCGAGTGATGGCGAGCATCCCGATCAAACCGTCGCGCACCTCGCGGGCGACCGGCCGCGCGGCGGCCCGTTCTTGCAGCAGCCGCCGGGCGTGCCGAACGAACCAGTCGTTGCGATGGTCCTGCATCCGCACCAGTTCCATGTCGCTGAGTTTGCTCAGGTCGCCAAACCACGGTTTCGGCGTGCCGTGTGTGACTTTGTAAATGCGGCCGTTGGTGCGATCCACCTCCTTGTAGTTGTGACACTCGCCGGTGTCGCACCAGTCGGCGACGTAGACGCCGCCGTCCGGGCCATAGCAGAGCGCGACCCCGCGGAACCACGGGTCGTTCGCTAAGAGGAAGTCGGGTTCGTGCGTGCCGACGTAACCGGAGCCGCGGGGCTTGAGCGCGTCGTGGTTGATGCGGTTGCCGTGGATGTTGCAGGTGAAGACGCCGTTGCGGTAGCGGTCGGGGAAGTTGTCGCCGAGATAGACCATCGTGCCGCAGTGGGCGTGTCCGCCGCCGGCGACGTCGTGCACCGGGCCGCCGCGGGCCGTCGACCAGTGGCCACCCGCCCAGTGCCGATGGTCGGAGCACGGGCCCATCAGTGAGTAGACGTGCGGGTTCAAGTCCTGGCCGAACATCCGCTCGTAGTGGGCACCGGGGATGACGTGCCAGAGGTGGTCGATGACACAGTTGGTGATGAACGCCTCGCCGTAGTCGTCGAAGTCGACGCCCCACGGGTTGGTCGTGCCCCAGGCGACGACTTCGAATCGGTCTCGCGTCGGGTGGTACCGCCAGACGCCACAGTTTATCGGCACGCGATCCTTGTCCGGCGTGCCGGGGCGGCCGACCAGCGACGGCGACGAGATGCCGTTGCAGCCCCAGAGCCAACCGTCGGGGCCCCAGGTGAGGCCGTTGAAGACGTTGTGTTTCGCCTCCAGGCTCCAGCCGTCGAGCTTGACGACCGGCGTGCCGGCGGGTTTGTCCTCGCCGTCGCGGACGGGAATGAAGATGAGATTCGGCGTCGAGCAGAGCCACACGCCGCCGAAGCCGAGCGCGATGCCGCTCAGGTTGGCGCCGTTGTCCAAAAAGACGGTGCGTTTGTCGAACCGGCCGTCGCCGTCGGTATCTTCGAGGATCAAGACGCGGTCGTGGCCGGTCGCGTCCTTGGACCAGTCCGGGTACGACATGCACTCAACGACCCACAGCCGGCCGCGATCGTCGGTCGTCATGGCGAGCGGCTGGACGAGGTCGGGCTCGCCGGCGAAGAGTGTGGCGCGAAAGCCGGCCGGCAGCGTCATCCGCTGGGCGGCTTCACGGACAGGCAGCGGCCGCGGGGCATCGGCGGCGAGAACGGGGAGAGTGAGTGCGAGGGCAAGAAGGGTGGGACGCATAGGAGAGAGATTGTATCGCGAGTACGCTCGCACAACCACGAGCGCATTGCTCTTCTGTAGCCGGGGTCAGAGACCCCGGTCTGCGTATCGTTTGGACACGCAGACCGGCCTCACTGAGGCCAGCTAGGGAAGAGCAGACTTCCGCCGCCGCCAACAGCTCCAGCCCAGCGCCGCAACTCCGACGAGCGCGGACGCCC
>DATJGQ010000549.1:0-2365 GCA_035494815.1 Gemmataceae bacterium | reverse complement strand
AACCACCCAACCACCCAACCACCCAACCACCTAACCACCTGATATGACCGCCGACGAACTCGCCTTTCTGCGCCTCATCCTGGCCGACCCGGACGCCGACGGGCCGCGGCTGGTCTACGCCGACTGGCTCGACGAGCACGGCCATCCGGACCGGGCCGAGTTCATCCGCGTGCAGTGCGCCCTGGCGCAGATGCCTGAGGACGCGCCGCGGCGGGAGGTCTTTCGACAGCGCGACTTGGTGCTCCGCGAGCAATACCGAGCGGAGTGGAGCGGTCCGCTCGCCGGACTGGCTTCGGAGTGGGATTTCCACCGCGGCTTTCCCGACGATGTCAAGATCGAAGCGCGGGCGTTCCTCAGCCACGCCGCCGCGCTGTTCGGCGCGCTGCCGATCCGCCGCATGGAATTACGCGACGTCGCCGGTCACCTGCCGCAGATCGGGCAGTCGCAGCACTTGGCCGGGCTCCGCGACCTGAAAGTGTCCGGGACGCAGGTGGGCAACGCGCTGCCGAAGGCGCTGGCCGCCTCGCCGCATTTGCGCGGACTCGCGCGGCTCGATCTCGATCGCAACCACATCAGCGACGACGGGGCGCGGGCCCTGGCGGCGACGCCCAATCTCGCCGGCCTGACCGCGCTGGACCTCGGCCGTAACGAGATCGGCCCCGCCGGCGCGGCCGCCCTCGCCGCGTCGCCTCATCTCGGCCGGCTCGTCGAGTTGCGACTCGGCCACAACCCCGTCGGACTGTCCGGCGGTGAGGCGCTCCTCACCTCGACGCGCTTAACGAGCCTGACACGGCTCGACCTCGGCCGCACCGGCTGCGGGCCGGCGGCTCTCCGCGACGCGGCGGCGGCGGTGGCCGGTCCGCGGCTGGAGTTCTTAGACTTGGCCGGCAACGGCCTGGGCGACGCGGGGGCGCAACTGTTCGGCGAGTGGTCGCGGCTGGCGAGCCTCCGCGACCTCGACCTGAGTCACGATGAAATCGGCGACGAAGGCGCCGCCGCGCTGGCCAAAGCCGCCCCCCTTCAGGGGCTGCAGCGACTGGCCCTCGTCGGCAATCGCATGACCGACGTGGGCAAACAGCTGCTCAAGTCGTCCCCCACCCTGCGCCAAACCGTCCTGGACCTCCGGGAGAACTGGTCGCCCCTGGCCGTCTTTCGTAGGTAACCGGGACGCTGCGATTCAGGGCCGCGGCGTCACGACGACTCCTGCCATGACCGACGCCGACGCTTTCCTCGCCAACATTATTGCCGACCCCGACGCCGACGCCCCGCGGCTCGTCTACGCCGACTGGCTCGACGACCGCGGCGACGGCGACCGCGCGGAGTTCATTCGCGTCCAATGCGGTCTGGCCAAGGTGGATGAGAATAACCGCGACATTCACCCGCTGGCGAGCCGCGAACGGGAACTCCTGGAAAAGCACCAGCAGGAATGGTTGCGGCCGTTGCGCGACCTCGCCTACCCGGAAGGGCGGGGCTGGCTCGGGCGGTGGCGGACGAAGGTCGTGTTCGCCGCCGTGTTCCGCCGCGGGTTCCCCGAGTCGGTCGTGCTCCCGTGCGGCCGTTTTCTGCAGCGCGGCGAAGACCTGTTTCGCGCCGCCCCGATTCAGGAGGTGCAAGTTGATTGCGTCGACCCGGACGCCCCGGCCGATTGGTTCGACCAGTTGACGCGCTTCCCGCCTCTGGGCCGGCTGACGACGCTGCGACTCCGGCGGATAACGCTTAGCGCTGGCGACCTGGGCCGACTTGCCGCCGCTCCGCACCTCGACCGACTCCGCGAGCTACACGTCGACGCCCTGGCGCTCAAGGGGGATGACTTGACGGCCCTGGCGGAATCGCCGTTGCTCCCCCGGTTGCGGCGTTTGAAGCTCGAGGGCTCCGGTCGCGCCGACGTGGGGGTGGCGGAGTTAGCGGCTCTCGTCGATTCGCCCGCGTCCAAGCAGCTAACCGCGCTGGGCCTTTGCGGCGGGATCATCGCCTCGGGCGAACACTTGCAGCGGGTCCTCGGCTCACCGCAGCTGGAACGCGTGACGGACTTGGACCTGTCGGAGAATCTAATTCGTGGTCACATCGCAGGTGCGTTGCCGCAAATGCGGCCGGCCCTGCGGCGGTTCGTCCTCCGCGGCACGGCCCTCGCCGACCCGGACGCGACCGCCCTGAGTCGCTGGCCGCGGGCGCGGAACCTTCTGGCGCTCGACCTGCGCCATAATGCCATCGGCGACACCGGCGCGTTGGCCCTGGCCGATTCGCCGTTCCTGCTGGCGCCGACTCGACTGCGGCTGCATGGCAATCCCATCAGCGATCCGGTCAAGCGGGCGCTGCGCATCCGATTCGGGGACGGGTTGCAGATTTGAGTAACGATCCTGTTTCG
>DATJGQ010000548.1:0-10529 GCA_035494815.1 Gemmataceae bacterium | reverse complement strand
GGCCTCGCCCGCCGGACGGACGGTCCGGCGGACGGCTTAACCCAGTCGGGCGTCACGCTCGGCACGTTCGACTACATCTCGCCCGAACAGGCGCTCGAACCGCGGCAGGCGGACACGCGGAGCGACATCTACTCCCTCGGCTGCACCTTTTACCACGCTCTGACCGGTCGGCCGCCCGCCCCGGAAGGCACGGCTGCCAAGAAACTGCACCACCACCAGAACGAACAGCCGGTGGACCCGCGGGAATTGAATCCGGCGATCCCCGACGAACTGGCCGCGGTGCTCGGGCGGATGATGGCCAAGGATCCGCGGGACCGCTATCAGCGGCCCGAGCACCTCGTTCAGCACTTACTGATCCTGGCCCGGTCGCTCGAGCCGGCCGGTTCGAGCGCCGGGGACGATCCCGGCCTGCTGTTTGTGGACACGCCGTTGCCCGCGCCGCCGCGGCGCATGCCCGCGCTGCTCGCCAGCGGGGCGGTGGTCGCGGTGGCACTGCTCGTGGCGTTGATCGAAGTCACTCGGCCGACCCTTTCGCGGCCGGGACTTGCGTTCAAGCCCGACGCCCCCGAGCCGCCGACGATACAAGGTTCGGAAGCGGTCACCCGAATTCCGGGACAGGCGGGCAGAACAACGGATCAGGCAAAGGCCCCGGCACCCGAAGTTTCACCGTCCGCCATCGAACCTGGCGGCCGCGTCGAAGCGGCAACGGTCGAACAACTTGTCGCGCAGTTGAAAAAGGGCGACTCGGTCGTCCGAGTCTTCTTGACGGGCGGCACATACGTTTTGGATCGGCCGGAAGCCGATGACGCCTCGGACGGGCTTGTATTCGAGGGACAGCGGCTGGTCCTCGAGGGCGACCCGCTCAACCCGCCGACGATCCGATTCATTGCGGACACCCGCGGCGACGATCGTCCGGCGAAACCTCCCGCGGCTTTGACCGTCGCGGGACGGCCCGGGCAACGGGCGGAAGTCGTCCTGCGTGGAATCCGGTTCGAGTGCACGACGAACGGGGCAGAACAGCCGATCGCCGCCGTTGCCGGACACGACTTGAGGCGGCTCGACATCGACCGGTGCGAATTCCACCTGCCGGAGCTGCCCGCGGGAGGACGGTCGGCCGGCGCGGTGACGATCGAGACACGGTCGGGCGGAGATCCCGTGGACGTGAAACTCGGTGAATGCCTGTTCGTGCGGGGAACGCAGGCCTTGCAACTGCTCGGCCGCGGCCGCCTCCAGGCGCAGAACTGCGCGTTCGGTCCGCATGCCGCGCTCGTGCATCTCCGCGATACGGGCAACACGAACGACACGCTGGTGAGGCTGGAGCACTGCTCTGCACTGCTCGAAGGCGGGGCGGTGGTTCTCGCGGAAGACGGCGCCGGCGGGCGTGTCGAGGCCGGCCATTGCCTGTTTTCCCGCGCCCCGGCCGAAGCCGCCGACGACCCGCCGGGGGAGGTCGTCCTCGTCAAGCAGACCGGCCCTCGGGCGGGTGCCGTCGTCTTCCAAAGCCTGCCAGGCGCCGACGGCGCGCCGCGGCGAAACGGGTATCACGCCGTCACGCTTTGGCTAGACGAAACGCCCGTCGGCAACCCCCAACGGGCGGTCACCGTCGATGACGCTCGCCGACTGGTCCCGGAGGAGTTCCGCGACGAGGACGCGCTGGAAATCCCCCTCACGCCCTGGCAGGCGCCGAAACCGCTCGCGCTTCTTGGTACGGACGCGAAGTCGGCGTTCGCCGTCAATCTGAAACTCGCCCGACTGCGGCTCCGCGGTTCGGCCGGCTTGCTCGGCGTCATGTGGAACGTCTGGGGGCCGAGCTACCCGCAGCCGCTCCCGGACCCGGGCAGCCCCACCGACCCGGCGGTCGTACGCACGAAGGTCGTCGATCCCGCGCGCGAGGCGACCGACAGCTTGCAGGGCTACTACCGCACGCTGGCCCAAGCCCTCGACGACGCCCGGCCCGACGACATCGTGCTCATTAAGCACAACGGCCCCCTCGCCGTCGCGCCCGTGCGACTGGAAAAGAGTGACCTCAAGCTCACGCTCAAGGCGTTCCCCGGCTATCAGCCGATACTCACCCTGGCGGGGACGGCGGAGGCTGACCCGGCACTCATTCGACTGCACGACGGGAGTCTCCACGTCGAGGGCCTCCAGTTCTCGCTCAAACCGGTCCGGACGGACTTCCGGTCTCAGTCGGTGGTGGCCGTAACCGGCGGCGGGCAGTGCGAGTTCCGGCAATGCGTGATCACGCTCGAAGAAGTCGAAGACGTGCAGCTCGCCGCAGTGACCCTGCCCGACCCCGAAGGCGTGATGAAGATGGGCGGGGACCGGCGTGGCGTAGCCCTTGCCCGGTTCGACGATTGTTTCGTCCGGGGCAAGGGTGACCTGCTTTCGGCCCGGGGCGGTCGTCGCTTCGAACTGGAGCTGGAAGGCACCCTCGCGACGTTGGACGGCACCCTGGCGTCCGCGGCCGGGGGGGCCAAGGAGCCGGCGGCGGGGCCACCGGCTCAGCTCCGAATGCGGCGGACGACGGCCGCCCTCACCGAGCACCTCCTGGCACTCCGACTCAGCCGTGACGACGACCGGACGGGCCCCGGGCTGCCGGCGACGCAAGTTTCCACCAGCGACAGCTTGATCGTCGCGCTCGCCGGCCGATCGTTCGTACACCTCGACGCCGTGGATACCGACGAGCAGGTCCGACAACTCGTCCTCTGGGGCGAAAACCGGCAGACGTTCTATGGCAATGTCGGTCCGGTGTTGCTGGACGTTCAACCCGCGGCGGCGGACCGCATGCCTGCACCGACTCCTTACGACGCGGAACGCTGGCTGGCACTGACCCGCGAACGGGCGGCAGTGAAGCCGTTCGTCCGCGTGAAATTTGCCGCCTTCGGGGCCGATAAGGCGCTCGCGCAGAGCCGCCCCGCCGACTTCCGCCCCCGGTTTACCGACGCCGACCGGCCGCCCGCGGCGGAATCCGAGATCGGCGCACCCGTCGAGCGGTTGCCACGTCCTGCCGGCGAGTGACAAAGCCGCAGAATCTGAACCAATAACCTGTTATGGACAGTGTGCTCGCTCACGCCGCGGCCGCCGGCGTGAGGTATGTTTCCGTGGGGCCATTTGCGCGCTAAGGGCCAGGATTGTCCGTCCGCCCGATCTCGCGCTGCCAGAACCGGACGGCTGAGCCCGCCGGTTCGCCAGGACGCACGGGTGCCATGACTCCGAACACTGCGCAGGATTTTGTGGGTGAATTGCGTCGGACGCATCTGATTGACGACGCGCTGTTCAATACGCTGCGGGCCGACGTGCCGAAGTTCGACAGTGCCCGCGCGATCGCCACGCACCTCATCGGGGCAGACACGATCACCCGGTTCCAGGCCGAAAAGGTCCTCCAAGGAGGCGGCGAGGAACTCCATCTGGGTCCGTTCGTACTCCTCGAGCAAATCGCCCGCGGAGATAGCTGTCTGGTCTTAAAGGCCTTTCAGCCGAGACTCAACCGGACCGTCGCACTGAAGATGATTCGTCCGGATATTCTCAAGCTGCTCCCGGATGCCGCACGGCGGCTCGACCGCGAAGCCCTCGCCACCGCCCAACTGCACAGCCCGTATGCGGTCGTTCTCTATGACTTATATGAATTCGGCGATACGTCCTTCCTCGCGCTGGAATACCTGGACGGCATGGACCTCGCGATGAGGGTATACAAGGAAGGCGCATTGCCCGTGCCGCTCGCGTGCGATTACATCCGGCAGGCCGCGACCGGGCTGCAGCACGCGCACGAAGCCGGGCTCGTCCACCGGGACATTAAACCGTCGCATTTGTTGGTGACCGGCGCGAGCACGGCCCGCAACGGGACCAATCGCTTTGCCGGCGGAGTGGTGAAGATTCTCGACATGGGGGTCGCCCGGGTCGATTGGCTGCCCGAGCCCGAGGGCGTCGTCGCGGCCAACGGCAGCGGGGCCGGCATCGGCACGCCGGACTTTGTCGCGCCGGAACAGGCCAAGGACGCGTCCAAGGCCGATATCCGCGCCGACATTTACAGTCTCGGATGCACATTCTACCACCTCCTTTGCGGCCAACCGCCGTTCGGCCACTGTTCGCCGGAGGAGAAACTCGCCAAGCACCAGCAGGAAGAGCCGCGGCCGCTCGAGGAAGTGCGGCCGGGCATTCCCGCCCCCTTGCTCGGCGTCGTGAAGCGGATGATGTGCAAGCGGCCGTTCGAGCGGTTCGAGACGCCGCAGGAGGTCGCGGACACGCTCGCCCAGTTGGAGCCGGTGATCTCGGCGAGTTGGGTGGCGGCGTCCGACTGGACGGGCCGGGCGCACTCGCGATCCGAGATGGCCGCGGCGCCTGCGGCGACCGGCCGGGCGGACGTGGTCGTGCCGCGCAAGTCGACCGTGTATCAGCCGACCGCCCAGCCGCCCACGCCGACGCGGTCGCGCGTGATCCACCCCGCCCGACGGAAGTACTCACTCAAGGCCCACGGCGGTTACGTGACCGGCGTGGCATTTTCGCTCGACGGCCGACGGCTGGCGACCGGCGGACTCGACGGCAAGTTGTTCATCTGGCAGCTCAGCGGCGAACAGCCGACTGAAGAGGCCGCTCTTCCTTCGAAATTGGGCGACGTCCAGCGTGTCGTCTTCTCACCCACCGAACAGTGCGTCTATACGGCCTTGGCCGCCAAGGGCGGGCTCATTTGGCGATGGGATTGGGCGGAGAAGGATATCCGCAAGTCACTGACCGTCGCCCCGAGCGAGCCGCTCACGGCGAGTGTGTTGGCGGTCAGCGCCGACGGCAAGCAATTGGCGGCCGGCGGCGGCAATGACATCCTGGCTTGGACGCTCGCCCGACCGGAAATCGGCCGGTCCACGATGCTCAAGGGCCACGGAAAAGCCGTCCGGGCCCTGGCGTTCGCGCCGGCCGGCCGACGGCTCGCGAGCGCCCACGAGGACGGGAAGCTCGCGTTCTGGGAGTTCGGCTGGTTCCGAGCCACGAGGAAGGCACTGCTGACCGGCCATGCGGACGTCGTGATGACGATCGCCTTCGCGCCGAACGGGATGATGCTCGCGTCCGGCGGCAGCGACGGCCGCATCGGCATCTGGGACACCGCCACCGACGACCCCCGCGCCCAGGCGGTCCTCTCCGGACACTCGGGGCCGGTGCGTCTGGTTCAGTTCGTGCCGCCCGAGGGCCGGCTGATTTCGGTCGGCGACGGCGGCGAAGCGATCCTTTGGGACGTCGCGACGAAGGCCAAACTTCGCGAATGGGCGTTCGACAAAGGTTTGGCCGCCAATCTCACCCTCTCACCCGACGGCCGCCTGCTCGCCGTCGGAGCGAATGAGCAGGTCCAGGTGTACGAACTGGAACAGCCCGCGGCCGGGTGATCCCTAGTCCGCCGGAAACTCGCTCTGGGCGTTGACGCGCATCGCCGCGTCGTGCGGACAGGCGTTCACGCAGGCCGGCACTTTGCCCGGGATCGTGCTGCAAAGGTCACACACGACCGCGGTATGGGTGACGCCCTTTTCGATGTACTCTGCCGGATTCAATCGGCCGACCTTCGGCTTGTTCACCGCGTCGATTCGCAAGTCGAAGATCGTTCCGGCGTATCCGGCGGGCGGGGCGACGCGCGCGGCGGCGATGTTTTGGCCGGCACGCAGCACCGAGCCGGCTTCGGTCAGCCGATACGTCCGCTTGTCTTTCTTGGTCTCCTGCGGCGTCAACGGCCGGCCGTTAATCCAGAGGCCCGCCTCGGCGTTCGGCGGTGCGGTCATCTCGATCTTGTACTCGTCGGTCTCGGCGAGCTGCTCGCGAGCGATGACGAACTGGCGGCGAAACGACCAGGCCGCCGCGGGTCGCTGACCGGCCAAGAAATCCCGGTCGAGTGCGACCGGCGCCCGCACGGGTCGCCAGTCTCCGTCGCGGAATCGCGGCCCCGTCCAGGCGTCACCGTTCAGCGCGTCGGCCGGCGCGGCACGCCAGCCGTGACTCGATTCGGGAAGTACGCCCGCGTCGTGCATCACGATCGAGCCGTAGGGGCACTGCTTCGCACACATCTCGCAGCCGATGCACCAGTCTTCGATGACGATCTGCCCGTTGTCCCCGCGGTGGATCGAGCCGACCGGGCACCCGATCATGCACACGGGGTCCAGGCACGACCGGCACGTCGTCGGCACCAGATACCGGCCGAACCGCGGGCCGTCGAGGAAGAGCCGGCTGCGGCCGTCCGCGTGCGTGTTGACGCAGGCGCGGACGCACTCGTCGCAGCGGGTGCAGCGGTCCAGATCGATCAGCATCAGCCGCTGGCCTTGAATCAACCCCAGCTCTGCGAACCGCTCGGACTGATGCACCGCCTCGGCTGCCCCGATCGGCGCCGATTGCCGGCGGACGTCCGACCGGCGTCGCTCCTCGGCGATCTGTTCGACCTTGGTGCGGAAGCGGGCGTCGCGTTTGAGGTCTTCGAACAGCGCCGCCGGCAGGTGCACGAGTTCGACTGCTTCCAGGTCCTGTTTGGGCCCTCTCTGTTCGGTCGGGCGGACGTAAGCGACGCACGTGGCGCTGCGCGGCTGGCCGCGGAGGAGACCGATCTCGCCGAGCAGTTCGCCGCGGGCGCGATAGGCCAGGATCGTTTCCGGTGAGTCGGACGGGCGGAGCGGCCTGAGTCCCGGAAGGATCGTCCCGACGACGAGTCGGTTGAGCCGCCGGATCGCACGATCGGTCCACTCCTTCTGATTCTTCGGCAGGTCGGCGAGCTCCTTCGTCACGGTCGGAGAATCGGCCGCGGGCTTAAACGCCTTATCGATGTGCAGGGGTGGCCCCTTAATGGCGGCGTTGATGCTTAGGAGCAGCTCCAGCCGGTCGGCGGTGGACAGTGCGGCGGGGTCCGTCGAGTTCGTGACGATCGCCTTCGCCGGGTCCGGGAGTTTCTTCCAGAGTTCTTGGCCGGGCCCGGGTGACGTCTCACTCGCCGATCGCAGCGCGGCGAATAAGGCCGGCCAGTCCGCGACGTCGGAGCTGCCGAGGAGCGCCGAGTCACCCTTGATCACTTTCACGACGCCGTTGCGAATGATGAAGGCGTCTTCGGATCGGTCGTTCTCGTCACAAATGATCTGTCCGTTTTTGTAACTGGCGAGCGTCGCGCGATCGCGAATGAGCCGCAACTGATCGTTGGAGAGGTCCGCGAACAGCGGCAGGTTGCGCAACTGTTGGTCCAGGACGCGACGTCGATACGCCTCCTCGGCCTTCTTCTTGTAGTTGGGATCCTCTTTGACCTTCTCGAAGACGTTGCGGAGCATCTCCAGCAGATAGCACTCCCGTCCCGCGACGGCGGTGGCAGAGCGCGGCGACCGGTTCAGGCAACTCATTTCGCCGAACAATTCGCCTTCGCGAATGGCGGCCTGCCGGGTTTCGTAGTCGATGTCGGTCGGGGCGTCGATCGGGATGTAACGCGGTCGAGCCGTCGGTCCGCCCGGACTTCCCCACAATCGACGCGACACGCGGCCGAGCCAGCCGGTGTGACCCGAATCCTTCCGTGGGATCGCGAGGTGAATCTGAATGCAGCGAGCCGCGTCGGGCAGTTGCGCGATCGCGTCGGCGGCGTTTCCGCCCGCTTCGGCCGCCTTGAGCGCCTCCTCGTCACGCTGAACCTCGGCCGCGCGTTGCCGCCAGGTTTCCACCTCCTGGGCGAGCGACCGTTTCTCAACGGGATCTTTGCTGGCGTCGAGCAGTGCTTGCTTGAGGCCGGCGACGTCCTCGCTCGTGAGGACATAAAACGCGGTCCAGCCTGCTTCGCCTTGGCGGCAGATGACTTCGCCTTCGTCGTAATGTCGTATGAGGAGCGTGCCGGGCAGGCGCTCGACGCCCGGCCCCGACTTGAGCTGTTTGAAGAGACTGATTTGCTGGCACAGATCGAGCCGGTCGAGCCGTATGGGCAGGTCGCCGGGGCGTGGCTCCAACTCCGCCTCCGGCATCACCATTGTTTGTTTTTCGGGCATGATTTCAATCTACCGGTTGGCGATCCCTCGTTGAAGCGTCAACGATTTTGCGGTGCGGCGCCGAAGAGTTGGAGCGCCTCGTCAACGGTCATGCGGCCGCGAAGTCCGTGCCGCTCGCGGCTGCGGTCGTGGTATAAGTGACATTCCAAGCAGTCCGCCCGGGCGCCTGCCGTCGGAGACCCGTGGCACTTGCGGCAGTCGTCGATGGACGGCATGAGCACGTCACTCGTCAGCATGCTGTTAGCGGCCCGATGACACGCCTGACAGTCCAACTCGCGATGGCGGTCGTGGTTGAACCGGCTATACGGGAACCACCGATCGCGGGCGGCCTGCTCCGCGTCACTGCGGCGAACGCCGTTCGAGGGACCGAATCGCTCTCCTGGAAATGGCACATTGTCCCACCGGCCGCGCAAATTCGGCAGCGCGTATACGGGCAGACCTTCCGGCCGGGCATCGGGCTTCGACGTCTCCCGGTGGCAATAGGCGCAACCGCCTTTGAGCGTGAAGAACGGCTTCTCCAATTCGGCGATCACATCGCCGCCGTCGGTGGCGAAGACTCGCGACTCTGTTTGGCCGGCGAGTTGCTTGGCGCGATCTCGGTCCGCCGCCGATAAGACGGGCGGCCGAATCGACTCTTCATTCGCCGGCCGTTGCGGCTTGGAAAGCAACCGGAAATAGCGCTCGAGCAAGGCGGCGCGGACTTTCTGCGCCGTCTCGCCCCGGGCAGGGTGCGGGAGTGGAGTTTTCGCCCAGGAGTCGGTGATTTCCGCCGGCCATTCGCCCGCCGGGCGAGACGTCAGCGGATGGCAGCCGGCGCAGTGATTGTCGTACCGGATCGGCAAAATGTTTCGCCGCTCACCGTCGGGCTGATGGCACCAGGTGCAACTTTGCTCCCCGAGTCGCGGCAGGTGTTCGGCCGTCCCGCCGAGCCGCGCCGCGGGCACGTTTTTGAGCTTCTCGGGCAGTTCCAGGTGCGCTTTGTGATTGAAGCGGATCGTGCCGGGGTCCTTCAATCCGCCGGGACCGCGCCAGCCGCCGAAACTTGGATGCCCGCTGGCCGCGTCGAAGCCGCTGATCGTCGCGGCGAAGCGGTGATTGCCGTCGTCGGTCGGCAGGTTGGCGTGACACGTCGTGCAATGCCGGTCGCTGATGCGCGTCAGGGAGATGGCGCCGTAATGTTCACGGTGACACTCCGCACAGTTCGCCGCCTGTCCGTCGGCCCCTGAAAACTTCAATTGATGTCGGTTATGACCTCCCGCCGGATGGCAGACGAGGCAAGCCTCGTCGGGGGCCGATCGAACCGAGCTGTTCGACGGAAGGAAGCGAAGCGCCGGCGCGAACGGCTCCGTGTGACAGAGTCCGCACTGGGCGTTGAACGGTGCGTGCGGCGGCGACAGCGGGCCCGCCTGATACGCGGTGCGATTTCTCGGCAAAAGCGTGCCGGCCACGAGCAAGAGAGAAACCACGGCGGCCGCCAGCGCCGTCCACACTTTCGCCCGCCGCAACGGCCGCGGCCGGCGGTAATAGTCGGACTCATACCATTCGGGGAACGCCTTCGGATCGCTGTGCGGCGCGGCCATCCTATTTCGTCCACATGTTCGGATTCAGCGACATGACCGCGTGGGCGACGCCCAGCACCAAGAGCGCGACCGAGAGCGGAATGTGCATCAGCAGCCAGCCGTGGAGCCAATGGTGCAACCGCTCCTGCTCGGCCAGCTGACGGCGGTCGCGACAGAGTTCTTCGAGCCGGTCGGTGGCCGCGAGCACGGTCGCCCCGGCACCGGACAGATCCAGTCGCTTTCGCAGTCCGTCGAAGACGGACGCGGCGCGCTGCTCCTCGCGCAGCACGGAAGCTCGCGGCATCGGTACGGCGAGGAACGGTCGCACGTGCCGCTCGTGGAACACTCGCAACTCCGAGCCGAACGTACCTTCGTCGGCGGGGAGGGGGGCGACTTCGTCGACGGCCGCGTCAGCTTTCCCACGCAGGATTCGGCACAAGTATGGAATCTGTTCGTACGGCGCTTCGTCGGCGCACCGCTGGGCGAGCCACCGTGGCAGGAACTGTTGAATGACCAGCCCGAAGATCCCCGACCCAATCACGGCCGCCAGAACGATCCAGAGTGCCCGTTCCACAAATCCGCCGCCGAAGCGCGCATGGGCATGGCACGCGATGAAAACGACGCTCAATAGGCCGAGCCAAATGTGCCCACGCAGCCACGCCTGTCGTGACCCGATCCACCACCACGCCGGTACTTTACGCAAGGCCGACAAGAGTCCGGCAAAGATCATCAACGCGGAGCCGATGATACCGTACCAAAGCCCGACGGTGCTGCCGCCTCTCAACGGGTTGAGTGAACGGGAGTCGAACCAAACGTAGAGGGCGGTGGCCGCGACGGCGACGATGCCGGTGGCGACGATCCACGGTTTATGGCGGTGGTCAAGGAGCACGCGGGTCGATTGTAGGACCGCCGGCCGCGCGACGCAACACGCGGGTAGGTGGTTGGGTGGTTAGGTGGTTAGGTGGTTAGGTGGTTGGGTGGTTGGGTGGTT
>DATJGQ010000547.1:0-3715 GCA_035494815.1 Gemmataceae bacterium | reverse complement strand
TACTTGATGAAGTGGGCAGTTTCGATCACAGCAATGGGTCGGCGTCTTGCCGCCACCATCCCCCCAAGCTATTCTCAGCCGGCTGACCAACACTCCGCCGCGTCCTCGGAGCGCGACCCCATGACCCGACTCCGCCGCTTGATGCTGGCCGTCGTCCTCGCCTTCCCCGGCGTCCTACCCGCGCAGAGCGCCCTCTACTACCAGCCGCACTTTCCGGCGGAGGAGTTTCGGGCGCGGTGGGAGAAGGTCTACGACCGCATCGGACCGCACGCGGTCGCGATCTCGCAGGGGATGCCGCAAGTCAATGGGTTCATCTTCCCGCGGCAGACCAACGAGTTCTTCTACCTGTGCGGCGTGGAGACGCCCCACTGCTGCATCCTTCTCGACGGCCAGGCCCGCAAGGCCACCCTCTACCTGCCGCCGCGCAACCGCCGGCTGGAGAGCGCTGAGGGACGCATCCTTTCCGCCGACGACGTCGACCTCGTCAAGAAACTCACCGGCGCCGACGACGTGCTCGGCACCGAGGCGATGAAAGAAGACCAGATGCCGCACGTCCGCGCGGCGCAGACAATCTATACCCTGCTCTCGCCCGCCGAGGGGGCAGGCCAGAGCCGAGTCGAACTGCGCAGCGCCAACGCCGCCATCAAGTCCGACCACTGGGACGGCCGGACGTCGCGAGAGGAGAACTTCGCCCGGCTGCTCCGCGAGCGGTTCCCGCAGGCCGAGGTCAAGGACTTCACGCCGATCCTCGACGCGCTGCGGGCGGTGAAAAGCCCGCGGGAGATCGCCCTGATCCGCCGTGCCTCGCAACTCGCCGGACTGGGAATCATCGAGGCGATCAAGAGCACCAAGCCCGGCCTCACCGAGTATCAACTCGACGCGGCCGCCCGGTACGTGTTCCAGGTCAACGGGGCCAGGCTGGAGGGGTACCGGCCGATCGCCGCGGCGGGCACGGCGAACATCTGGAACATGCACTACTACCGCAACAACAGCGAACTCAAGGACGGCGACCTGGTATTGCTCGACTACGCTCCGGACTACGGCTACTACGTCAGCGACGTGACCCGCATGTGGCCGGTGAACGGCAAGTTCAACTCGTGGCAGCGGGAGCTGTTGCAGTTCGTGCTCGAGTACCGCAACGCGATCCTCAAACGCATCCGCCCCGGCGTCGAGGTGCGGCAGGTGATGGCCGAAGCGCGGGAGGCGATGGAGCCGGTATTCGCGCGGACGAAGTTCTCGAAGCCGATCTACGAGCAGGCGGCCCGCGATCTGGTGCAGCGGGGCGGCGGCGTCTTCTCGCACGCGGTCGGCATGGCGGTGCACGACGACGGCCCGTACGCCTTCGGCCCGCTGCGGCCCGGCCACGTCTTCTCGATCGACCCGCAGTTGCGCGTGCGGCAGGAGAACCTTTACATCCGCTACGAGGACGTGGTGGTCGTGACGGAAAGCGGCGTGGAGAACTTCACCGACTTTCTGCCGTCGGAGCTGGCCGAGATCGAAAAGCTCGTCGGCACGGGCGGCGTGGTGCAGAAGGTGCCGCCCGTGCCGGAGCGCCGTTAGACCGCCGCAAGGGGCGGGCGAGTTACCAATCCGAGCCCAGCACTTTGTCGATCACCGGCGGGTCGTTCACGGCGATGCGCCAAGTGAGGAGGCTGATGCTCGCCGATACTGTCCGAACACTGGCGTCGCCCAGCCCCACTTGCATGCCGCCGACGTGTGCCGTCTGCGGGACGAGGTTGATGCAGTCTTCGAGCGTCGGCCGAACCTGGAACGTCAGCGTGCCGTGCAGAGTGTTGGTGCCAGGAACGCCGCCGTTATAAGACCCGGCCCACTGCGTGTTGTTCAGTTCCGCGGCGGACGGCCAGTTGAAACCGGCGCACGCCATTTCGTCGCTGGGCATCGGCTGCACATAGCCCCAGTACGTTTGATAGGGGCGATTCGTGTATGGGGCGCGGTGGCAGGATGCGTATCGTTCCACAAAAAGGATGCTGTTCGTCGTGCCGCTGGGCATGGCGCCGACGAGGTTCTTCGGAATCGGGGGCAGGACGCGCACGTTGGCCGCGTAACTGATCACGCCCACGCCGGGGACCAGTCCGTCGGACGGGACGAGACCGTCAGACGCCGCTGTAAAGTCGGACGGGCAGATCGCCAATTTCACGGCCTGTCCCTTGATGGCGAGATAATACGGGTGCGTGTTGACACCCGAACCGTCGAGCGTCCCCGTCGTCACCGACGCCGCCGCGCGGATCATTCGGTACAAGGCGTCCTGCTCGATATACGGCATGATGTGGACCAGCCAGATGCCGCCGGCCCCGTCGGGGGACGTCGTGACGCCGTAGTTCGTTTGCGGCGGATACCGGGTCGACCACGCCTGCGGCCAGCTCCACATCGGAGGCAGGACGCCGAAGGCGTCGTGGTAATTGTGGGTGGCCAGGGCGAGCTGCTTGAGGTTGTTGGTGCACACGCTGCGGGCGGCGGCCTCGCGGACTTTCTGCACCGCCGGCAGCAATAGGCCGATCAGGACGGCGATAATCGCGATCACCACCAACAGTTCGATCAGGGTGAACGCCGACCGTCGGAGCGAACGATCTCCAGACATTCGACACCTCCGCGGGGATGGTCACGGACGGGAATGGCGAGTTTAGTTCCGCGTGAACTTCAAGTCGTAGGCGCCCGGCTGGGGTTTCGCCACGATCTCGAGGGAGAGCGTCGTCAGACCTGCTTCGAGAAACCTCGGATGGACCGGGCACGGCTGGCCCTGGGCGTTCTTGCTGTCCCAATGGATGTGGACCTTGTACCAGCCCAGCGGGACGCCGCCCGTCGCGCCGGTCCGCATGACATATGTGCCGTCGGGATCGACGGCGGCGGCGGGGATCTTCCGGATCGGGTTGTCCTTATCGGGCGCGAACAGAATCGTCACGAGCTTGCCGCCGAGCGGCTTGCCGTCGACGGTGACCCTGCCGGTCACCTCCGCCCGTCGTTCGCTACACCCCAAACACGCGAGCAATGGGAGCAGGCAAAGAATGCGGGCCCGGGAAGTTGACATGGTGCGCCTCGCTGGGACTCGGTCGGTCCGCGCACGGGCGAAAGTGGTCGAATCATCAGGCGACTAGCGCCTGGCGAAAAGACGGCCGTTTCCCTGGGCGATTCGGATTTCGCGCCGACGGATCGGCGCCGGGCTTTTCACATCGCGTTCGCGAAATGCGCGACGAAATTGCTTGCGAGCCCCCGCATTGTAAACGGGCGATTTGGGTTTGCAATGATAATCCGGTATTGGCCTGGAACAGCGGACAGTCAGGGCGTCATGTTGAAATCGTGGTTCGCCTTCTCCCGGCTGACGACCGCCTTGAATCTGGACGTCTCGGTGCTGTGGTATTTCTTCGGGATATCCTTCACCTTCTTGTAGTACGGGTTCGGCATGCCGCTCGAATTGTCCACCATGTACGGCGGCGTCACCGCGACCTTGTACTCACCGGCGAACAGCTTGACCGCGTAGCCGCCGTCCGGGGCGAGGTCCACCTGCATGCCGCGGCCCGTGCGGTCCTCCATGAACTGGATCGAACCCTCGGCCACCGGCTCGCCGCGGAACGTCACCTTCCCGGCGACGTCGATCGGCTTCTCCGCCGACCCGCAGCCGAGGGAAACGGCCACACCGAGGATCAGCAATCGTCGCATGGCCCCTCCAGGAAGAAGGTGGTTAGGTGGTTGGGTGGTT
>DATJGQ010000546.1:0-5510 GCA_035494815.1 Gemmataceae bacterium | reverse complement strand
CGGTAACCGAATTGCGCGACTTCGGGATCCAGGCGATCGAGGCGGCGTATCCGACGATCCGCGCCGCCCGGGAGCACGAACTCCGCCAATGGGCGGCGACGTTGGGCCTGGCGGTCACGGGCGGCAGCGACTGCCACGGGCCGGGATTGCCGGCGCGCGCGGTCGGTGCCCGCGGCGTGACCGCCGAGGAACTGGCGGCGGTCAGGCGGCGGATCGTATCCTAGAGATCAGAGGTCCCATAAGTCCCATGGGTCCCATAGGTCCATGAGGAGATCGGCAGTTTCATGGGCTTCCGAGACTTCTTCGGCAGGATCAAGCAGGGCCTCGCCCGCACGCGCCGCGTCTTCGGCGACGTCGCGGCCCTGTTCCGCCTCCGCGGCAAGGTCGACCAGAAGTTCCTCGACGAACTCGAAAAACGCCTTTTGCTCGCCGACGTCGGCACGGCCGCAACCGCCGAAATCGTCAACCGCGTCCGCCAATCGTTCCTCGACAAGGAGATCACCGGCGACGTCGAGGCGTTCGTCAAACAGCAACTCCGCGACCTGCTCAGTGCCCCGTCGCAAGGTATTACCTACGCCGCCAGCGGCCCGACGGTCGTCATGGTTGCGGGGGTCAACGGCTCGGGCAAGACGACGTCGATCGCCAAGCTCGCCAAACGCTCGATGACGGAGGGCCGCAAGGTCATGGTCGCCGCCTGCGACACGTTTCGGGCGGCGGCCGTCGAACAGTTGACGATTTGGAGCGAACGGCTTGGCTGCGACATCGTCAAGGCACAGTCCGGCAGCGACCCCGCCGCCGTCGCCCACGACGCCTGCGAAAAGGCCAAGGCCCGCCATTTCGACGTCCTGATCGTGGACACCGCCGGCCGGCTGCACACGCAGACGCACCTGATGAAGGAGTTGGAGAAGATCCGCCGCGTCGTTTCCAAGTTGATCGACGGCGCCCCGCATGAAGTGCTGCTGGTGCTCGACGCGACGACCGGCCAGAACGCCGTCGCCCAGGCCGAGCACTTTTCGAAGGCGATCCAGTGCACCGGCATTGTCCTGGCAAAGCTCGACGGCACGGCGAAGGGCGGGGCGATTTTCGGGATCAAGCAGAAGCTGGGTTTGCCCGTGAAGTTCGTCGGCGTCGGCGAAGGGCTCGAGGACTTGGAGCCGTTCGACCCGCAGGCGTACGTGGACGCGCTGTTCGAATAGGCCAATACTGGTTCCGCCGCGACCCGAGTCTTCGGGGGGAGCGTTGGCTGCCAGCGCTCCCCTCGAAGACTGGGGTCGCGGCGGAACGACATTCATTTTTCGATCGACTTGCCCTCAGTCTTGGCCGTTCCGTCCAGCGGAAACGCCTTGAGCACATCCACCCACCGCACGTTCGATGATCCTTCGGCGGTCACAACCTTCCCCTCCCGCCCGACGCTGCCCGACTTCATCATCTCGTCCGCGACGTCGAGCATCAGCCGCGTCGCCTTGTCCTCCGGAGGATCATTCTTCCGCTCTGTCTCGATCAGCTTGCGGATCGTCGCTGTCATACGGGCCACCCCGTCCTCCGTCGGTTCTTCATCCCAGTCGGCCGCACACGACGCCGCGAGGCGCTCACCCCAATTGAGACCGTAAGCCATGTGAGCCGGCCTGCCGAGGGCCGCAACGAGTTCGGCGGGAACGGCATTGTCCTTGGACAGCGCGTCCGTCCACCGGCCGGTGCGGTTGTCCATCACTATCGCGAACCCGGCCCGCTCGACACGCTTCCCGGCCTGACCCCAGCGCGCCGAATTGTCGATTTTCTGTGGCAGAGCTTGCCCGGGGGCCAGACCCAGGAATAACGTTCGCCGGTCCGGGGTATGGACCGTCAACGGGTGGGGCGCGAACGCCGGACAGCGACATTCAAATGTCCCCGGCTTCAACTCCGTCAACTGCACGACCGGGGCCAGCGACTTGAACACGGCGGGCCAATCGTAGTCCCGGGTCATGCGGATCGTCGCAACGCTCGTGACAATCGCGTGCCGCTCCGGGTTGCCGTTTTTGCGGACCTCCTCGTCGGTAAAGATCTTCAGTTCGAAAGGGCCGAGCACGAGCTCGATCTCCGCGAGATCGATCGGCAGAGTGATGCCGACCGCACGCAGCGATTCGGCAACGGTCCGGTTCCAATTCTCGAGGACGGGCTTCATTTCCGGCCGGGCGAGAAGTGCTGCCGGCCGCACGACGAAGACGCCGTCCGACTTCTCCGGGACATAGCACAAGTCAATCGGCGGCAGTTCCGCGGACGCCGCTTCGATTTTGGCAGGCGCTTGGGCCGTCCCGCGGACGGCCGACGCTGCGAGCGCCGCTCCAATCAGCACGGCCGCCAATCCCGCTCGCGCGCCCTTTGAGAGGGTGCGCCCGTCATCCGTGACTCGTAACATGGCAATCCTCCTGAGCAGACTGTTCCGGTCCGAGAGAAACGGCCGGGCCTCCCCGGCCACGCAGAATCGCTCCTCGCGCAGAGCCATCCGCGCCAACGCCACGAGGTACGCCGCGCGCCCCCCGACGGCTTCGGCCGCGATCCCGTCCGCCGCCAACTCCTGATGAAGCCGTAGGCGACGGGTCAGCCACGCGATGAGCGGGTGGTAAAAGTGCAGCGCGCGGCAGAGACTCGCGAACAGCGCGGCGGAGTAATCCTTGTGGCGGACGTGGGCGAGTTCGTGGGCCAGGACGGCGCGCAATTCGTCGGGAGCCCACGCCGGCCAGTCGTCGGCCAGCAGGACCGCCGGCCGCCGCCAGCCGATCGTCGCCGCCGTTCCGACCGCGGCGCTGGCCCGAACTTCGACCAACGGCCGGCAGCCGACTTCGTGCCTCAGTTCGTCCACCAGTTGCTGCATCCCGGCATCGCGAATCGGCCGGCTCCGGGCGCGACAAGCGGCGACCGCCCACAACCCAACGGTCAGTCGCAGGGCGGCCAGGGTAGCCGCCGCGAGCACGACGAGGGCGAGCCAGGCCCACCCGGACCAGGCCTGCTGTTCGTCCTCGAGCGGGCCGTTCACCGATAGGAATTTCATGAATCGTCGGAATGGAACGCCCCATCCGATGAACGCGGTCTCCGTTGCGTCGGGTTGTGCGCTGGCTGCCTCAGTCACCGGCGTCGTTCGCGTTCCCGCAGTGCCGAGCCATTCGCGCCAGGGCGGCGACGGGGCGAAGGCCGTCGCCGTCAATCCCAGACACAGAACGAGTGCGACGATGGACAACGTGGCCGCCGCGCGAGGACTCCGCCGGCCGATCATCGCCACGATGATCACGGCCGGGATGACAGCAAGCGTCACCTGCACGGCCGCCGTTACGAGCGTTATGCCCAGTTGGTTCATCGGCCGGCCTCCGTGAGGATCGCTTCCAGCACCTCCAGTTCGCTCGCTGTGAGCTTGCGGTGCTCGACGAGCCGTAGCAGCAGGTCCTCCCGCGAGCCGCCAAAGACGCGCCGGACCACCTCGCCGAGCAGCCGGCCGGACACGTCCTCGTACGATCGCTGGGGACGATAGCGGAACGGCCGCTCGTCGTTGGTCGGCACGAGAAAGCCCTTTTCGTGCAGGCCGCGGACGAGGTTAGCGACCGTCGGATAGGTCAGGTCCGGGCCGTCGCCGGCGAGCCGGTCGCGGGCCTCCGCGGCGGTCAGTTCGCCGTGCCGCCAGTAGACGTGCATCAGTTCGAGTTCCCGTTCCGTCAGGTCTTTCGCCGCCGGACGTGCCATCGGGCTCCCTCCCGAGTAACGAAATGCAGAGAGGACCAACCGGGCGAGGTTTGGTTCCTCAAATTTGGTTTTCCAAACATAGACACCTCGCGGATTCTGTCAATGCGGCTTTTCCGAAGACGCCGAGTCGGGGTGGACAGACCGCGGAAGCTCGCCGTAGATTGCCTGAAACCATCATTCATCCATTCGCCCGAGGTGCATCGGATGCAGGAATTGAGTTTGGTCACCGGCGGAGCCGGATTCATCGGATCCCACCTGGTCGAAGCACTGACGGCGCTCGGCCGGCCGGTCCGCGTGTTCGATGACTTCAGTACCGGCATGCGCAAGAACCTGGAGAAGGCGGGTGCCGCCGAAATCGTCACCGGCGATGTCGCCGATCCCGCGGCCGTCGAAGGCGCTATGCACGGCGTGAAAGTGGTCTATCACCTCGCGGCCCTCGCGTCGGTCGCCCGCAGCGTCGAGACGCCGGCGGTGACGCATCGCGCCTGCTGCACGGGGACGCTGCATGTGCTCGACGCGGCCCGGAAGGCGGGCGTCCGTCGGCTCGTGTTTGCCGCGAGTTCCAGCGCCTACGGCGGCGCGTCGATTGCCGACGGTCAGAAGGAAGACGCGCCGATGCGGCCGCTCTCCCCGTACGCGGCCGCCAAGCTGGCCGGCGAACTCTATCTGAAGGCGTTCGCCCACACGTACGGCATCGAGACGGTCAGCCTGCGGTTCTTCAACATCTTCGGCCCCCGGCAGCGGGCTGACAGTCCGTATTCCGGTGTCATCGCCCTCTTCACCGCCGCCATGGCCGCGGGCAAGAGACCCGGCGTCCACGGCGACGGCCTGCAGTCCCGCGACTTCACGTTTGTCAGCAACGCTGTGCAGGCGTTGATGAAGGCGGCGGAGGCCAAAGGCGTTTCCGGAAACGTGTACAACGTCGGCACCGGAAGCAGCATCACCGTTTTGGACCTGATCGCCGCATTAAACAAACTCCTCGGCACTGATCTTAAACCGCTATTCGCGCCGCCGCGGGCCGGCGACGTGCGTTTTTCCCGGGCCGACATCTCCCGCACCCGCCGCGATCTCGGTTACAATCCGGACGTCCCTTTCCTCGACGGCCTCGGCCGGACGTTGCAGTGGTACCGCGACGTGCAAACCGCCACGCGGGCGGCGTGATACTGAATTCGGAGTTCCGCGGAGTCCCACCGATGAAATGCCGGCTTCTCGTTCTCAGTCTGCTCGCCACGCTCCCGCTCATGGCCGGCGGCCAAGACCAGAAAAAGGCCGACGCGAAGGCGAGAGCCAGACCGTCGTTCGAGGCATTCACCGACCCGGACCAGGCCGGACCCGACTATCAGATTCAGGGCGAGTACGTCACCGAGGACACCGCCCGGCGGCGCTACGGCATTCAGGCGATCGCCGAAGGAGACGGCAAGTTCAAGATGCGGGCGCTCCGGGGCGGCTTGCCGGGCGACGGCTGGGACGGCTGGACGCAGTACCAGTTCACCGGCAAGACGACGGACGGGAAAGTGACGTTCGAGGGCGACGTCGCCTCGGGAGTAATAGGCGGTGGGACCGTCACGGCCACGTTGCGCGACAGCGGAGAAGTCGTGAAATTCAAACGGATTGTCCGTCGTAGCGCCACGGAAGGACTCAAACCACCGCCGGGCGCCGTTGTCCTTTTCGACGGCTCCAGCGCCGACGCCTGGGACAAGGGCAAAGTTGAAAACAGGCTCTTAAGCACGATGGTGCCCGGCGGCATCAACAGCAAGCGAACTTTCGGCGACTGCATGTTGCACGTCGAATTTCGCACG
>DATJGQ010000545.1:0-6455 GCA_035494815.1 Gemmataceae bacterium | reverse complement strand
CCGGTGAAAAGGGCGCGAATCTGGCTCTCGTCAGCGTACCGCGCGGCCGGGCGGGTCACAAAGGAAAACGTTCTGCCCGTATTAGCCGGCGGAGCGGGCGTCGGAGGAGTGGCCCCGGGTGGAGCGAAGTGGAACCCGGGGAAAGGATGACCAATCAAGCGAAAAGCCCTGGAAGGGCGCCGGAGCGGGGGTGGCACGCTCCGACGCCCTTCCAGGGCTTAACGAGAAACGCTGCTCATTTCCCCGGGTTCCGATTCGCTTCATCCGGGACTATCTCCGACGCCCGCTCCGCGGGCTAAATCCATTAACTCGCCACTTGCTTCACTTCATCGAGACTTCTAGCCGCGACAGCGCCATGGTCGCCTCGGCCCGCACGACCGGGTCCGAGTCGGACTCGAGCATGTGCAGCGTCTCCATGCAGTCCGGCGACTTCACCTGCATGCCGGCGAGGCAGCGGCAGCAGGCGGCTCGCACGGTCGGCGCCGGGTCCATGCGGGCCGACTCGATCATCGCCGCGTGGACGTCCGGCCGCTGCTGGGCTTCGTGGGCCAACGATTCGGCGGCGACTTCGCGGAGCGACGGCAGGTCATCGTCCTTGAGCGCGCCGATCAGGCGAACGACGCGGTCGGGATGGTAGCGGGCTTCGATCACGACGGGGATCGGCTCTCCGATCGCCGTGGCGGGTCGGGCCGGCTTGGACGGCTTGGACGGCCTGGACGCTACGGCCGATCTCCACTGCATCAGCGGCGACGTGCCGAAGCTCACGCTCGTCACCACTGTTTCACTCGGCGGCGAGGCGGGCTTGGCCGGAGCCGGCGCCGCTGCCTTGGCGAGTGCCGGCGTGGCCGGCTTGGGAGGCAAGGGCGGCTTGGGAGGCAAGGCCGCCTTGGCGACCTTGTTGTCCGGCGCGGGCGGCAGCTGCGGCCCGGCCGGCTTCTCCCAGAAGGCGAACCACCGCTGCGCCAGCGGGACCGGCTGCTTGGTGTACTCTGTCTTCGCCGAATTGGGCTTCGGCGCATCAGCCGTCACCAGGTTTCCGACCTTCGAGTCGCCGCTGTACTTTGCGGGCGACAGGATCGGATCCCCCGCTTTGGCGACCGCCGGCTTATCGGTCTTGGAAGCCGTCTTCGCCGTCGCGGTCTTCTCCGTCTTGGCGGCGGTCTTCACGACGCCGGACTTGTCCGTCTTGTCGGCGGCCTTCGCCGCTGTCGACTTGTCGGTCTTATCCGCGGGCTTGGCCGACGCCGGTTTGTCGGTCTTCGCCACGACCTTCGGGACGTCCGTCTTCTTGACGGCCGTCGTCTTCGGGGGCTCGGGCTTCTTGGCCGTTTCGGCTGGCTTCGCGATCGGCTTGAGCGGTTCGGCCGGTTTGGCGGACACGGCCGGTTCAGGCTCGCCGTGCTCGATCACGGTCATGACCTCGCCGTTGTCGAGGGCCTTGACCTCGTACGCCGTCCCGCCGGAGGGGTGCTTCCAACTCTTGAGGACCTGGCAACGACGCGGCGGACGGCCTTCCTTGGTCAGCAGCATGATCTTGTCGCCGTCGGCTTTTTGCGGCTGTTGGGCCAAGCCCAGGCCGGAGATCAGCAGAAGACCCGCCAGCACCGCCGCGGTGTACGCTCGCCTCATTGGTCTGCCCCTCCTTCTCCCGGCCGGCGATAGTTGCGGAATGCTTCCGGACGCTCCGGCCACGCCTGCTTTATCGGTTCTGCGGAGGTTGCGGCATCGCGCGAAGAGGCCGAATCTGCGTGCTGTAAGGGTGAAGATGGGGAAGGTGTACGGACCAGGATTTAGTCGAGTTCCTTAAGCGCCCCGGCGTCGCGCTTATAGAGCGGCAGGTGACGGTAGTACACCTCGAGCGTGAGGAGCGAGAGGCAGGTAACCGTGTGCCGGCCCCCGCCGTTGCCGGTGAGCGTGGGTTCCGCCGGCCAACTGCCCATCGTCGCCGGTCGGCCTGAGTTGTCCTGCGTTTCGACCAGCAGGTCGCGCATCTTCGGATTCCAGACCTTCAACCAGTCGTCGCCGCCGTAGAAGTGCATGACCTGCGACGCGTAGTAGAGGTAATAGATTTCGGTGCCTTTCCGGGGCAGGTTTTTCTTGAGCCGTTCGACGCCGGCGACGAGGCTCGGGTTCTTCGGTCCCCAGCCGAGATACTGGCGGCAGAGGAGGCCGACGGCCGTCATGCTGAGCTTGGGATTGGTATCCGTGTAGCCGTAGGCGGCACCGTTCTCACTTTGGACTGTGTCCAGGAAGTTGCCGACCTTGTTCATGGTGTCCCGCGGCACGCTCAGGCCGGCCAGGTAGCCGCTCTTCAGCGCCTGCAGGCACCATCCCGTGACGGAGGTGTCGCCGGGATCGCCGGGCCGGTAGCGGTAGCCGCCGAGGGAATGTTGGGCTTTCACGAGAAAGTCGAGCGCGAGTTGGGACGGCTTTTTGAGCGTGATGTCCTGCGTCATGCCGTAGGCTTCGCACAACGCCATCGTCGCGATCGCCTCGCCGTAGAGTTGCCGGGCGTTGAAGCCCCCGTTGGAGCGTTGCCGTCCTTTCAAGAAGGTGAGGCCATGTTCGACCGTTTTGGCGAACGGGCTTTCTTTTTCGCCGCGCATCGGCTTGTGCGTTTGGCCGGCGGCGAGGAAAGGTAAGAGAGCGAGGCCGGTCGCGGCGACGTCATCGACGTAGCTGGTTTCGAGGGACCAGCCGCCGTTCGGTTTCTGAGTCCGCTGAAGAAATTTGAGGCCCTTGGCGACGCAGGCTTCGCTCGCCGCGTTGCCGCCGCCGTCGGCGACCATCTTGTCGCGGGTCGCGGCGCTGCGGCCGGCGAATGCGGCCCCCGGGAGCGCGCGGCCGGCCATGTAGCCGCCGCCCTGGCCGAACATCTGGCCGGCGCCCGGGGCGTCCGCCTCGACGCCGCCGCCCTGACCGCCGCCGAACCCCGGCGGCGGCGGCACGCTCTGCGGCGGCCCTTCCGGCGCGCCCTCGATGCCGACCTTCGCGTCGGCGATCACCTTGCCCGGCACCGAGACGTCGTCGAGCCGCTCGTTGTTGTAAGTGAGCGGTTTTTCCGGATCGAGGCCGACGTCCTCGTTGTTGAAGTTCCGCTTCTCGGTCGGGGTGTCTTCGACTCTCGTTTCCACGATCTGATCGACCGGCGCGACGACCGTGCGATCCCGCGACGTCCACCAGGAGTACAAGAAGAACGCGCCGATCAAACTCAGGTGGAAGAGGCTGCTCGCCAGGAAGGCCGGCACCTGCCGTTTGAGGGCGCGCTCTTTCCGGTCTTCGGCGGCGATCGCGACCTGCCGGATCATCACGACCGGCGCGGGGGCCCGGCCGGTCGGGCGGCCGTTGTCGCTCGGGGATACATCCTGCGTAGGCGCCGTGGACATGGGCTCTTCTCCGATAGGTCCATGGGACCTATAAGGCCTATGAGACCTATGGGATTTCCGCTCGCCGTTGTCGAAGTTCTGCCAGTCGCGCGCGGACGGCGCGGTCGGACCGGCGGAACCACCAGACGACCGCGACGCCGACCGCCGCCGTGATGCCGATCAGCACAAACGTGCCGCCAACAACCGCGCCCGGCACGGCCCAAACGGTACTTTGCGACGTCTCGATGTGCGCGGCCGTCGGAAGGATCGTCTTGCCGATCAGCAGCGGTGCCAGCCGGCGGCCGTCGCGCGCCCCGTAGAGATAGCGCTTGAAAAAGTATGCGTCAACTTCCACCGGCACGTCGAGCTTTTCCGCCGGCTTGAGACCGCCCGGCAGGACGCTGACGACGACACAGTACGGGTTCTGGCCGTAGTCCTCGATGAACACCCAGCCCTCGTAAAGGTCGGTGATCTTGTCGGCATCGTCGGGCAGCGACTCGGGCGGGTCATAGCGGCGCAACAGCCGCAACCGGCCCTCGACGTGGACCAGTTCGCCGCGGTACTTCCATCGTTCCGGGCCGAAAAGGTGCGCAAACGACAGATCGCGGCGCGCGGCGGTCCGCAATACGTCGGTCGGCAGCCGGTGGGCGTGCAGCAGGAGCAGGTCGTAGGCGAGCGCTTCGTCCCGATTCTGCGTCGCGTTTCGGACGGGGGCGTCGTCCTCGACGAAACGCAGCGATTCGTTGGTGAACTTCGGATTCACTGCCGGCACGTCGCCCGGGCGCGCCGACGCGGCCGTCGCCGCGACCGCGATGATGAGACAACACGAGTATCGGACGACTCGCATCATGTCGACTATCACTTGGGCCCCAGGTCCGGCGGCGGCGCGAACCCGACCTGCGTAAATCCCGCGGCCAGGCACGCGTCCATCACGGCGACCAATCGGGCATATTTCAGCTTACTCTCCGCCTCGATCTTGATGTTGGCCTTGTTGGCCAGGTCCCCACGCATCTCTTTTAACTTCGTTTGCAGCGCCTTGACGTCGTCGACCTGGTGCGATGCGGCTTTATCTTTGACCAGGAGCTTGCTGACATCGCCGCCGCCCGTCGCCTCGATCGCAACCGTCAGGTCGCTCGACTGGTCTATGTCGGCGTCGGACGTTTTGGACAGATCGACCGCGTCGGGCACCTTCGCCTTCGCCTCGCCCGCCTTGGGCAGGTACATGTCCAGCTCGCCCTCGGCCGGGCCGAGCACGCGGAAGGTCATGACGAAAAACGCCAACAGCTGGAACGACATGTCCAGCATCGGCGTGATCGGCAGGACGATCTCGATCGGCGCCTCGCGCGTGCGGCGTCGGCCCATGACTCAACCCCCGAGGACCCGCTCGGCCCGCAGTTGCAGCTTCCGCAGCCCGGCCCGCTGACAGTTCTGCATTACGCGATACACCTGGGCGAAATCGGCGTTCAGGTCGGCCCGGATGATGACGAGCGTCTTGACCTCGTCGCCTTCGTGCCGCTGCCGGGCGTATTGCAGAGCACGGTCGTACACGTCGTGCTTGAGGAAAACGTAAAGCTCATCGTCAGTGACCAGCGGCTGGGGCCGGCCGACAACGCTGACATGACCTTCCGCCGTGATGCCGAGGTGCACGACGTCCGGCCCGGTCTGGGCCAGCGGCCTGGCCTGCTGCGAGTGCGGCAGCTTGATCGTCTGGTCGTTCTCCTCCATGACGAAATTCGCGCACATCATGAAGAACATGACCAGTTGCAACACCAGGTCCAGGAGGGGGACCAGATTGGGCTCGGCGTCGGAATTGGCGCTGCCGTGCGGGCCGTGGGACATTTTTCAGGTCTCAGGAGTCAGGAGTCAGGAGTCAGGACTCAGGAGTCGTGTATTTCTGACTCCTGACTCCTGACTTCTGACTCCTGGTTATTTCGCCTGCATCGCTTGCGTCGGCGTCGTCGACCGCGGATCGACCGGCGGCACGGTCGCGGCCACGACCGGGGCGGCCGGGCGCTTCGAGTTGTGGTACATCTGCGTCAATAGGTCGTCGGCGATGTTGGCGGTGTCCATCGAGATCCGCGTGATGCGGTTACGGAAGAACGCGTTGAAGAATAGTCCCGGCACCGCCAGGCCGATGCCGAGCATCGTGATGACCAGCGCATGTGAGATGCCGTCGGCCAGCTTGGCCGCGTCCACCTTCCCACCGCGGGCCAACTCCTTGAATGAGAGGATCATGCCGAAGACCGTCCCGACCAGCCCGATCAGCGGGCCGAGCGAGCAGATCACGGCCGTGTAGTTGTTCAGTTGCTCCTTGTTCGAGCGGATGCTGTCGACCATGTTCATGGCGGCCTCGCGGGCGTCCTCGATGCCATACTGCAGCCGGCTCATTCCACCCGTCAGCACTTTCCCGAGGAACGACGGGCTATTTCGGGCGAGGTCGAACGCCTCTTTGAATTTCCGTTGGTTGACCGTGTCCGTGAACTCCTCGACGAAGTGCGGCGGGATGGCGTTCTCCATCTTGAGGTCGAGGAAGAGCAGGACAATGAGCGCGACGAGCGCGACCGAGAGAAATCCGAGCAGCGGGCCGAAGATCGGGCCGGCCGATTTGAGGATGTGGATGAACAGGCCGTCGTCGGCGCGGGTGTTCGTCGGTGCGGCGTCGGCGGCGGCCGCGACGGGTTGTGCGTCCTGGGCGAACGAGAATTGCCACTGCGGCGTGAGCCACCCGGACGCGAGAACTGCCAACAGGCTGACAAGAATGAACACACCGACCCGCGGGTGGTCAACGCGTGCATGCGGCATAAGGCTCGATTCCTTCGATGACGTGAGAATGACTCTCGTGCCGACCGGGGACGAACGGCCCACGGAAGGAAAAGTCGTCGGCCAGAGGGGTCATCCGTTTGACGCCCCGGCGACGCGAACAGTTCCGCGGGGCACCGGCCCGCGGTGGGCGAGACAGGGATGACGCGGCAATCTGCCTTTAATTGAAGGCTTTTCGGCCGATCTGTCAAGCGAGGTTTGCCGGCGGCCACGGCCGAACGGAATCGAAGTGGGGGCGACCGAACTCCGTTTCGCCGCGACCCGAGCTTG
>DATJGQ010000544.1:0-2111 GCA_035494815.1 Gemmataceae bacterium | reverse complement strand
GCCGCGGGCCGATCGCGCCGCCCAGACGCCAAACCTCAAGTCCGCGATCGCGTGTTTCGGCAGTTGCGGCGGCCCGAGGATGTCGCCGACCACGTGGTCGAAGTCGGCCGTCAGCGGTTCCATCAGTCGGCGATAAGCCCGCGCGTCCGCGCCGAGCGTGAGGCCCGTCTCGACGAACGACCGCTCCAACATCGCGACCGTGCCGTCGTCGAGCGGGTGGGCGAGCGGCGCCGGCGGGTGAATCCATTCCAGGCCGTGCTCGGCGAGCGGCATCGAGCGAAAGACCGGCGAACCGACCGCTAACGGGTGCACGGCCGAACAGACGTCGTGAACGAACCCGGGCAGAGTCAATTCGGCGGACCGCATCCCGCCGCCGACCGTTTCCGCGGCTTCGACGACCAATACCGAACGCCCCGCCCGCGCCAGCGTGATCGCGGCGGCAAGCCCGTTGGGCCCCGACCCGATCACGATGGCGTCGTACGACCCGCTGACCTGCGGCATGCGGTCTGTTCTATCGACGGCCCGGTACCGAAGTTGCAGCCCTTAGATCTCGAGGGGCATGTCGAACGCGGGAGGGCCAAATCATGTTCAAATCCGATCGACCATACCTGGAGTTGACGGGTCGCATCCTGATCAGCCTCATCTTCCTGGTCGCCGGACTCGGCAAGGTGATGGACTGGTCCGGCACGGCCGAGTACATGGCGAGCAAAGGGATGACGGCCATCCCGTTCTTTTTGCCGATGGCCATCCTGTTCGAGCTGGGTGCGGGGACGTGTATCCTGCTCGGCTGGCAGACGCGGTGGGCGGCGCTGGCCCTGATCGTCTTCCTGATCCCGGCGACGCTGATCTTCCACAACTTCTGGGCGATGGAGGGCTCACAGCGGATGGACAACATGCACCACTTCCTGAAGAACCTGGCGATCATGGGCGCGCTGTGCAAACTGGCGGCCGACGGCGCGGGCCGGTTCTCGCTGGACGCCCGCCGCGGGCGGACGGCGATCAGTTTCGCCGACGTGCGGATCGATGCCGATCGCGTGCTGAGCCGGTGACACGAATATGGCGAGCCGGGAGCGTTAGCGACCGGAGTTTGAACTCGTCCAACCTCCGTCGCTCACGCTCCCGGCTCGCCATAACATCCGCCTACGCCGTCTCCGTGCAACCCTTTCAATGACAACCCATTGTGCCGATGAGCGCCTTCGCGGAGGATTGATGGTTACAACCCTCTTCCGCGAGACGAATTATGATCGGCCGAACCGATTGCGCCGCCGATGATCGAGGGCCCCTGATGGCGGCCGACCAGGCCTACACGTGGAAGGTGGAGTTTGCGGAATACCTGGGGCGCGACCAGGCGCGGCTCTACGGCTACATCCACTCGCTGGTCCGCGACGTGCACGACGCGGACGACCTGTTCCAGCAGACGACCCTGATCCTCTGGAAGAAGTTCGGCGAGTTCGACCGGCGGCTGAGCTTCTTCGCCTGGGCGTGCGGTGTGGCGCGGCTGGAGGTTGCCAACTTCCTGCGCGGCCGCAGCCGGCAGCGGCTGTATTTCAGTGACGACCTGAACCTGCTGCTCGCTGAGGCCCAGGCGGAATTGACGAATGAGGAATCCGACGCCCGCCGCGAGGCGCTCGCCCGGTGCGTTGAGCGACTGCGACAGCGCGATCGGGATTTGCTCGACGAGTGTTACTCGGACCCGGCGGGGGTCCACCATGCGGCCGACCGACTGCACCGGTCCACGCACAGTGTTTACAACTCGCTCCGGCGAATTCGGCGGGCGCTCTATGAGTGCGTCGGCCGTGCGATTGCCCGCGAGTCGAGATCGAGGTGAGAGATGACCGACCCGAATCCGATTCCGGACCTGCTGAAGTCGCTGATCGACGACTACCTCGACGGGACGTTGGACGAGGCGGGGACGCGGGAACTGGAGCAGTTGCTGACGGCCGACGGGGCGGCCCGCGAGTACTTCGTGCGGTATGCGCGGTTGAACACCGATTTACATCTGGAGGTACGCGCGCGACGGGCGGGGGCGCGGGCGCTGAATCGGATCGACGAGATGACCACTGCGGGGCGAGCGTCGCAGCGTAAGCGCGACGTAGAACCGATGAAACCAC
>DATJGQ010000543.1:0-2188 GCA_035494815.1 Gemmataceae bacterium | reverse complement strand
CTGATCATGACCACGAACATCGGGGCCGAGCAGATCACCGGCCGCGACCCGTTCGGGTTCACGAAGAAGGACGCGGCCGCCGGTTACGAGAAGATGAAGGCCATGCTCAAGCAAGAAATGGAGCGGAACTTCCGCCCCGAGATCCTCAACCGCGTGGACGACATCATCGTCTTCCGCAGCCTGACCCGCGACGACCTCAAGACGATCATCGACATCGAGCTGAATAAGGTGTCGAAGCGGCTGAAGGAGAAGGGCTTCACGCTGGTCATGAGCGAAGAGGCCAAGGAACTTCTGATCGAGAAGGGGACGAGCCTGGAGTTCGGGGCCCGGCCGTTGCGGCGGGCGATCGAGCACCTGCTGGAAGACCCGCTCTCGGAGGAGTTGCTCCGCGGCAAGTTCGAGGGCAAGGACACCGTCACCGTCCGCGTCACGGAGGAGAACGGCGAGAAGAAGGTCTTCTTCGACACGGGATCGTCCACGCCGCCACCGCAGGAACTGGTCGCGGCAGGGGCGGGCGAAGAGAACAAAGGCTAAGAGCCCAAAGGCTCGCAAACGAGACGGCCGTGGACGGGACTAATGTCCCGCCCACGGCCGTTTTGTTAGCGGCTGAGAAATGACCGGACGAAACCCCACGCCGAGAGCGTGGTCAGCGGAAGAAAAAGCACGAACGCAGCGCGCAAATACCGCCGGGAGCCGTAATGTCCGGGCGGTTTCTGCCAACTCCGTTCGCACAACCAAAGAATCAGGCCGACCGCGGCCAGCGGCAGCGCGCAAACGGCCATCAGGCCGACGATAAAAACCACCAGAAATCCTGGCCCGCCGATCATCTCCCGAGTCTCCCGGCTGGGCGCACTGAGCCGCCGGAAGAAGAACCGAGATTATCCTGCCCGTGTAACCGCTCCAACCAAGGGCGGGGCCGGTACGCGCGGCGAGCGGAAGCGGGCGTGTAGGGAATCCCAGTCGATGATGAGCCGCCCGCCCGCGGCGTGGTGTTGCTTCTCCCAGTTGACGAGGAGTTCCAGGCAGGCATGGTCGATGTAACTCAATCGCGCAAAGTCGACGTGGAGGACGGTGTCCGGTGGAAGGCGTTCCAGTCGATCCGCCAACAACGGCAGGCGGACGAATGTCGCCGCGCCTTCGAGCCGCATGATCGTCGTGCGGGGCACCGGTTCGACGTGGATGACGAGGTGCGAGAAGGTCCAGACGAGTTTCGCCACGGATAGGGCGACGCCGGTCAGCACGCCGATCAACAGGTCTGTCGCCACGATCGTTCCTGCGGTCGCGAGAAAGATCAGTGCCTCGCTCCGACTCGTCCGCCACAACTTGACGACTCCCCGCGGGTCGAGCAGCCGGTAGCCGGTGACGATCAGGATCGCGGCGAGGCTGGTCAGCGGGATGAGGCGAAGAACGCCCGGGGCGAGGCACACAAACAGCAACAGCCAGAGCCCGTGCAGAATGGTCGAGAGTCGCGAGCGGGCGCCGGCTTCGACATTGGCCGCGCTGCGGACGATCACCCCGGTCATCGGGAGCGTGCCCAGTACACCGCACAGCGCGTTGCCGAACCCCTGAGCGGCCAGCTCTCGGTTGAACTGCGTCCTCGGCCCGGAGTGCATGCGGTCCACGGCGCTGGCACAGAGCAGCGTCTCCGCGCTGGCGATGAACCCGAACGCGAAGGCGGCCCGCAAGACGTCGGCGTTCGCCCACAGGCGTGGCTCCGACTGCCAGATCCAGGATACGATCGCCAGCAGGTTATTTTCGACCGCGACCGCTTTGATGTCGTGGTCGAGCCATTCTCCGACCGTCGCCCCGGCGACGACGGCGACGAGCGCCCCCGGGACCAGCTTGAGCCGCCCCGGAACGATCGGCTTCCAGATAATGAGCACTAAGATGGTCACGAGCCCGACGATCGCGGCGATGCGGTGATGCGGCTGCTCGGCGTCGTTGTCGGTGAACGCCTTGATCGCCGCCCGTGGCAGCGACAGCAGATTATCGACCACGCGGTCCGCCGGTGTGTCGTCAATCAGCACGTGGACCTGTTTGGCGACGATGACCAGGCCGATTCCCGCGAGCATTCCGTGGATCACGGCGGGCGACACCGCCCGGAACCATTGACCCAGCCGCAATCCGGCGGCAGCGATCTGCAGCAGTCCGGCAAGAAACACTGCCACACCCAGTCCCGCCATGCCGT
>DATJGQ010000542.1:0-6708 GCA_035494815.1 Gemmataceae bacterium | reverse complement strand
AAGGGGACGCACCCGAGCAACTGCGCCGCCTGACGCCGCCGGGGTTCGGACGCCGACGAGTCCGCGGCCGTCTTACGCGCCTGTTCGATCAACTCACGGATCATCGCCTCGTGCGGGCCCTCGGTCGGCAGCCGGCCGCTGCCGCGCCGGAGTCCGGACCCCAAATCGAGCACGAGGCGACGTCGCGCATCCGCGGTCGGGCACGCCGCGATCGCGTCCAGCACTCGGTCGACCTCCGCCGGGCGGTTCCGCGCTCCGACGACGGTGGCTAACTGTTCGACCATCACGGCCCCGGGCCCGTCGGCGAAGGTGGAGTCTTTGAGGAGTGCGGTCAGAACGCGGTCCGCCGAGTCGGCGGTCGAACTCAAGACGGCCGTCCGCATCCAGACGTCTCCGGCGTGCCGGCGCGCCAGGTCCGCAAGAGTCGCCGCGGCGCGCGGGTCCTTCGTCTCGCCGAGCGTGAACGCTACTTGAAATCGCACGCGGGCGTCCCGGTCGTCGGCCAGGGAAAGGACCTGCTTGAGTAGGTCAGGCTGTGCCTGACTCTTCGAGCCGTCAGGCACAGCCTGACCTACAAACCGCGACTCCGCCAGGCGGACCGCATGTTCGCGGACGCCGGGCGATTCGTCTTCCAGTGCGCGGCTGATGACGCGCTCCGTCAACGAGCCGAGCCCGTGCAACGACCAGAGCGCGTGCAGCCGGGCTTGCGGCAGTTTGCTCCCCTCCGCAACCCGCTCCAATGCCGGCACCGCGGACTTATCCTGCCTCTCATAGAGCAGGCGGTGGGCCGTGTCGCGCCACCAGCCGTGCGGGCTTTCGAGCGCGGCGACGAGTTCCGCCGTCGTCGCCCGACTCAACCGCGGCGGCGGCGGAGACTTGAATCCGGGCGGGGACATGCGGTAAATGCGTCCTGAATTGCGGCCGCTGGTCAGGTCCAGGTGCTTGACCACGTCGAGCGGGATGTGAATCGCTTCGAGCACCTCCCGGCTCAGGTCGAGGCAGTAGAGCGTGCCGTCCGGGGCGTTGACGAAGTTCACGGGCCGGAACCAGATGTCCGACGACCGCACGAATTCCGTCTTCTCCTCGACACGTTGCGACTTGAAGGTGACGCCGTCCGGGATCAGCGTTCGGTGGTGCACCAGGTTGTTCTGCCCGTCGCCGACGAAGACGGTGCCGTAATAGTTCGCCGGGTAAGCGCCGCCGCGGTAGACGGTCGCGCCGGCGCCGGCGTCGACGACGCCGTGACTGACGCCCGCCCCGGTCGGCGTGCGGATGTTCTGGGCGACGCGGCGGCTGCTGCGAATTTGCCGCCACCGCTCGATCGGGCTGATCCGGAACACCGGCACCGGTGCCGGCGCGAGGTTGTGCATCGCCGCCGGCACCGCCAGGAACGGATTGCGCGCGAGGTAATGCTGCGGCAGCACGACGTGCGTGAGCGGGTTCGACTCGTTGCAGAGAAAGCGATTGCCCCAGTCGTCGAACGTGTTGCCGAACTGGTTGGTGCCGGTGATCGTCTCGAAATCGCCGTTCGCCGGGTCGAAACGGAAATCACGGCCGCGGACCGACACGGGGATGTCAGTACGTTCGGCATGCCGGACTTCGCCGCCGTTGCCCGCGGTCGTGCCGTAGACTTTGTGATCCAACCAGAACTGGAGATTGTTGACGATCGCCTGTGGGTTCTCGACCCCAAAGCCGGTGTACACCTTGCGGCGAACGTCCTCCTTGCCGTCGCCGTCGGTGTCCTTGAGGTACCAGATGTCCGGACACGACGCGACGAATACGCCGCCTTTCCAGGGGACGATCCCCGCGGGCCACTGCAGGTCCTCTGCGAAGACATGGCTCTGGTCGTAGACGCCGGTGCCCTTCGTGTCGCGGAGCAGGCGGACGCGCCCGAGCGGCTGCTTGCCCGGTTGCGGCTTGTACGGATAGTCGCGCAACTCGCACACGTAGAGGTTGCCGTCCTCGTCGAAGCAGGCGGCGACCGGGTTATAAACCAGCGGTTCGGCCGCGACCAACTCCATGCGGAAGCCGTCCACAGTTTCGAATGTCTTGAGAGCCTCGGCGGGCGTCTTCGACGGAACCGGCTTGAGGAACTCCTTTAACTCCGCCTCGCTCGGATCGGCGATGCTGGCATCGGCACGCAGGCGAGCCGCCGGGTTTATCCCGGCGGGTTGGGCGTCCGCGGGCAGCCCGCCGTCCGCTCGAATCTTCAACAAGATGTCCCGCGACCGCTGAAAGTAGTCGAGCACCCGCGATTTCTCGGCGAACGCCGGCCGCCGCTGCGTCACGGCGATCAGCCCGTCGAGTCTCGCCAGCCACGCGTCGAGCGACGTTTGCCGGTACGGCGCCCGGCCGTTGAGGTAGACGTACACCGGGTTCGTGTGCGCCTCCGCGTCCGGCCGGCCGCCCGGGGTCGTCGAGTACGCCCGGGCCGCGATCCAGGATGATTCCTTCAGCGTCAGTAACTTCGACAGTTCCAGCCATTTCCCGCGACCATCGGCGGGAGAGACCGTCAACCGCTCCGCCGTCCGCCCGTTGACGATCAACTCGACATTCGTGACCGGCGTCACTTCGCAGCGTACGCGCACTCGAGCGGTCACCGAGGATTTGCGTAGGATCACCCCCGGCTTCTCACCATCCACTTCCAACAGAATTAGCGGGCCGGTCGTGACGAAGCTCCGCCCCTCCGCCGCGGCGCGCATCCAATCCGGAATGGCGAGCGGGGTTGCGTGAGCGCCCCGAGGATCTTTCACGTAGGTACGGCAGTCGCCCAAAGTCCGACACGCCGGGTAGTCGCTGCCCGCGACGCACGGGAAGCGATACCCGCTATTGAGGATGTGGTACCAGTCTTCCAATCCGATTCCCCGGTAAACGCCGAACTGCAACAGCTCGACGGCGCTGACCGCTCCTTGCGCAACGTCCGCGTAGATTTCTTGCGCGTACCCGCCGTGGGCCGGAATGACGATGCCGCCCGCCGCGAGTGTCTCGCGGCCGATGTCGCCGTAGACCGGCCAGTTGTTCGCGTTCAGGTTCTCGCCCGCGAAAACGAGTCGGTCGCGCAGGTAAAGATTCAGATGGCCATAAGTCGTGCTGCGGTATTCCTGGCCGGAAATGATGCCGTACCTGCCGCGCTGCCGTAGCGACTGCCGCCCGAGGCCGCGCCGTTGCGGCGCCGCCAGCTTGTCCATCAGACCTGTGTACGGCCCCGCCGGTTCGTTGTAACCCAGCACGCAGCCGACGCGGATGTCCTCGGCTTCGAGCAAATCGAGAATCGTTTCCTCGTCGCGCTCGGTCTCGCGGGGGAAATGCAGGTGCGGGTCGCCGGAATAGTAGCCGTGCTCGGCCATCGACACGGCGCGGGCTAGCGTCAGCCACACGTCGCGCGTCTCGCCGGCGGATACCTGGATCGAGACAGTTTGCGGCGTGCATTCGAGCCCCTTCCACACTTCGACGCGCACCGGCCCGGCCGGGACGGCCACCGTCGCGTCACCCCAGGAATAGAAGAAGCGGCCGACGTAACGGTACGGCGCCTTCTCCGGCCGGTTGCCCCAGGCGCCGGCTTTCGGCCACTCGCCGGTTAGAGAGTATGGAGAGAGGTGATTGGTTTCGGGCTGGTAGAAGTTGCCGTCGGCACCAACGACGTTGATGCGGCAACCCGTCGGTTTGCCGGTGTCGCGGTCGATGACAACGATATGCATTCGGCCGACATCCTTGCCGTTCGCCGTCGCCGGCTTGCCTTCGCGCGCGAAGCCCGCGGGGGTGAAGAAGTACGCCTCGCCTTCCGGCGGAGCGGCAGCGACAGCCAAGCATCCAAACGCAACAAAGATCGTGGCCAGCATAGCCCGGTGCATTGCTAATGGCTCCTGGCGTGCATTCGGAAGCAGTCTGAGAGTATGACTGGGATTGCTTTGCGATGCCAGTAGAGCGCGTTTCCAGCCGGTGTAGCTGAAGTCGCCAGACTTCCGACAGCCCACCAGTCTGTGGGTGGCCGGGGCGTTCAGAGGCCCCGACAGAAGACTGAATCAAGGAACGCCCCGGCCATCCATCCGGTTACTCGTCGTCAGGCCGGGGCGTTTTGAATCGCCGATAGGGGACCATGCCGAAGAACGCCCGGGCCACCCCACCGTGGGCGCGGCGCGGCTCATGACCCATTCCTACCAGTGGTGCAGTCCGGAAATGTCGCCCTCACGAGACGCTGGCTCAATTCAAAAGTCGTACTCTGCTAAGGCGTCGACCGTTTTCGGGTCAACAAATATCAGAGAGACACGGGCGCGAAGCTGGCGGCGGTGCTTTTCGTCGGCCAGCCAATCGCGGATTTCGAGCTGCGTTGCATTCTCCGGCCGACCCCAAACGCTAATGTAAATGACTTCGCGCTCGTAAGAGGCAGTACCCGTGATTCGGTAGTTCGGATACCGAGATGCTAGAGATTCGGCAATCGCCTTGGCGGCAGGCTGGTTGCGGTGCAGACGAAGCGCGATCGTGCCGAACTGGGCGGCAAACAATACGGCGATCCCCGAAATGAGGATCGCCGTGACTTTTGCCGAATTTGTCATGGCGCTAGCTAACTCAAGATCGCCTCAATCGGCCCGTCACCCTCTTCCACCAGCCGCATCGTCCGCCCCAAGGCGTGAAACTCCATCTTCTTGTGGTCGAGCCCGAGCTGCCGCAGGATCGTGGCGTGCAAGTCGCTGTAGTAGTGGCGGTGCTCGACGGCCTTGTAGCCGACCTCGTCGGTCGCGCCGTGGACGACGCCGCCTTTGACGCCGCCGCCGGCCAGCCAGACGGTGTAGCCGCGCGGGTTGTGGTCGCGGCCGGTCGTGTTCTGCGACCACGGGCTGCGGCCGAACTCGCTGCTCCAGACCACGAGCGTCTCGTCGAGCATGCTCCGCTTCTTGAGATCGCGGATCAGGCCGGCGATCGGCTTGTCGGTCGCCCGGCACAAGGGGGCGTGTGACTTGATGTCGCCGTGCGCGTCCCAGCTGCCGTTGCCGCCGCCGGCGTGGCAGACCTGGATGAACCGCACGCCGCGCTCGGCCAGCCGGCGGGCGAGCAGCAGTTGCCGGCCGAAGTCGTCCGTCTCCTTTTCGCCGATGCCGTAGGTCTCGAGCATATGCTTCGGTTCGCTTGACGTGTCGACGACCTCAGGAGCGGCGAGTTGCATGCGGGCGGCGAGTTCGTACGCCTGCGCGCGGGCGGCGATGTCGTAGTTGATGGCGTAGCGCTCGCGGAACTCGCGATTCAGTTCGGCGAGCGCTTGCATTTGCCGGTCGCGCTCGGCCGCCGTCCCCCCTTGCGGCGGATGGAGGTTCGGGATCGGCGTCGCCCCCGGCTGGAACGGCGTCGCCGCGACCGACGCGCCGAGGTAGCCTCCGGTCAACTGCACGGGCGACGACGGCCGGCCGATGTTCACGAACGTCGGCAGGTTCTTGTTCGCCGACCCGAGCGCGTACGAAACCCAACTCCCGAAACTCGCATGGTCGAACTGCCGGCCACGGTGGCCCGTGCAGGTCTCAATCACCGCCGGGAAGTGGTTGCCCTCGTGACACCACATTGACCGCACTACCGCGATCTCGTCGATGACGCCCGCGACGTGCGGGAACCAGTCGGAGACCGGGATGCCGGACTTGCCGGACTTCGTAAACGTGCGGTGGCACGGGATCACCGGTCGCTGCATCGGAGCGAGGTTGTCGCCGAAGCCGACCACGTCGATCAGCTTGCCGGCCCACTTGTTGTCTTTCGGGTCGAAGGTGTCGATGTGGCTGACGCCGCCGCACATGAACAGAAAGATGACCGACTTCGCCCGCGGCCGAACCGGCGAGGGCAGGGCGGCCTGTGGAATGTCGCCCGTTTCTGCCCAGAGGCCGCCGAGTGCGACGCCGAAGAAACCGCCGCCGGCCTGGTGGAGAAAGCCGCGCCGGGTCACGCGGCCACAGGGGTAAGGGCTTCTGAGGTTCATGAGCGGCTGAATTGCTCCTGGCAAACGGGGAAGGTCAGGCGCGCCAAGGTCGGCCTCAGGGCAAGGCGGTGATCTCCACGATACCGCCCGGCACGACCTCGACGCGGAGCAGGTGCCCGGCCAGCAGCCGCATGCCCAGGAGTACCTCCACCCCGACCGCCGACACCAGGACCGGCCGCCAAGTACCACCCCAGTCCACCTCTGTGGCGTAGATGTCGAACCTGCGGACCGACCCGTCCGCCAGCACCGCGCTGCCTCCGGACTGGCGGGCCAGCCCCAGCGCGACCACCATGGCCGGCGGGAGGGTGAGGGAGGAGGTGCACCCGGTGTCGATGACCGTGTCGACGTCGGCCTCGGCGCCGCCGGGGCCCCGGACGCGGAGCCGGACGACGGCTTCCAGTCGCGCATTGACCGCACCCGCGATCATCGCGCGCAACCGATGCGGTAAGTGGTCGGGCTGCCGGCCCGGGCCAGCCACACGTCGGCCGCCGGCACCCGCGCTCGCAGCCGGGCGACGGCCGCGTAGTCGTCGCCGTCGACCTCATACTCCCCGGTCACGACATCGATCGCCACGAACTTGCCGTCGTCCTCCGGCCGCAGCGCCCGCCGCACCCGGCGGTCGAACACGTCGGCCCCGAGCCGGGCAAGGTCCTCCGGAGTGCGAGTCGGGTTGGTAGTGGGCATGGTGGACCTCCGAACGGTGGACACTGCCAGTGTACCGCCGGTGGTACGCATTGTCATCGACACCGGGT
>DATJGQ010000541.1:0-4668 GCA_035494815.1 Gemmataceae bacterium | reverse complement strand
CGGCGTCCGTCTCGGCCTTGGCCAGGGCGGTTTTAGCGGCCGGCACTTTCGATGCGGCGGTAGCTCGTGCCTTAGTTTCGCCAGTCTCCGCGGCGATCTCTGCGGCCAACAGGTCACGGCGCGCCTGGGCCACGCCACGCTGCCGCTGGGCAATCACCGCGACCTCAGCGGCCCGCTGGCCGTCGGCGGTGTTGAGCGTGCCCGCGTCCTCCAACGCTTCCGCCGCGAGAACGGCTTCGAGCGCCGCGAACCGCGTTTGGGCCAGTTGCCCGTCGAGCCGAGAAATCTCCAACGCGCGCGCGGCCGGCGGCACTGCGGGGGCCGCGGTCACGGCCCGCACCAGCGACGGTCCGAACGTCGCGGCGACCGCGCGGGCGAGCTTGACTTGCGCCGACTTCGCCGCGTCCTGAGCGGTCAGAATCTCTCGCCGCGCGGCCGCGCGATCATCGGCCACCACGAACGGCCGGCGCTCCGGCTTGAATCCCTCGCGCGGCAGTTTCACGGGTGTGATAGCGAACGCGGTCCCGCCCAGTGCTTTCGGCACGGCCGGCGGGCAGGGCTTGTCCTTGTCCGGTGACTTTTCGTTGCCGCGGACGAACATGTAGGTCTTCGTCTCCGGCTGCGCGTCGTAAATGCGCGGCAGGCCGAATTCCTTCGGATCGACGTGCCCCGGCACGCGGTCGGTGCGGGCGAGGCACGGCTCGAAGATCGCGCGGAACGAATAGTACTCCGTCTGCGGGATCGGGTCGTACATGTGGTCATGGCAGCGGGCGCAGTTGAGCGTCAGGCCGAGGAACGCCTTCGCCGTGTGCTCGACCATGTTGTCGAGCACGACATTGCGGTTGAAGATGTAACTGTTGCGGGCCAGGTAGCCGGTCGCCCGTAACGTCGCCGGGTCGGTCGGCGCGATCTCGTCGCCGGCGAGCATCTCGCGGACCATGCGGTCGTAGCCCTTGTCCGCATTCAGCGATTCGATGATCCAATCGCGCCATTGCCAGATGTGCGGCAGGCTTTCGCGGACTTCCTTACCGTAGCCGGCCCAGTCGCTGTACCGCCAGACGTCCATCCAATGCCGGCCCCAGCGCTCGCCGTATTGCGGCGACGCGAGCAGGCGATCGACGACCTTCTCGTAGGCGTCCGCGGATGGATCGGCGAGGAAGGCGTCGAGGTCGGCCCGCGTCGGCGGCAAGCCGATGAGGTCGAGGGAAACGCGGCGCAAGAGGACATATTTGCTCGCCTCGGGCCGCGCGTTGAGACCGTTTTCGCGGCGGGCGGCGGCGAGGAACGCATCGACGGGATGCCGCTCGCCTGCCGGTACGGGCGGACGAACGACCGCCTCGAACGGCCGCCATCGAAAGTCAGTCTTCTCCGTCGCCAGTGTGGTACCGGCGAGCACGGCTAACACGGCGACGGCGCTGAGTATCAGTTGTCGATTGTGTGGCATGGTGCGGTCGGGCCCGGCGGCGGGATAGCAGGCTCGACTCAATTCTACTGCCCGATTCAGGGCACGGCGAACGGAAAACCGCAGGCCGATGCGAGATCGGGCACCCATAATGTCCATCGGCAAGCAGATCACTCGAACCGCTCGGGATCGATCCATGCCGCGACGTACGGCGATCGGCGACGAATGGGAGGACGATCCCGACGACGAGTTCGACGGCGAATCCGATGACGGCGAGTCCGAGACGGTGCCGTGCCCGTATTGTCGGCGGCTCATTCACGAAGATGCCGACCGCTGTCCGTACTGCGAAAGCTACATCTCCCGCGAGGACGCGCCGCCGGGCCGGAAGCCCTGGTGGGTCCTTGTCGGGGTCGGTTTGTGTCTGTTCGTGGTTTACCGATGGGTCGTGGGATGACGAACCCTGACGCTGATTCCAAGCGGCGGTTTTCCGACCGGGTCGAGCATTACATCCGCAACCGGCCCGGCTATCCGCCGGACGTCGTGAAGACGCTGGTCGCCGAGGCCGGGTTGTCGCCCGCGTCGGCGGTCGCGGACGTCGGCTCTGGCCCAGGCATGTCGTCGCTGCCGTTTCTCGAACTGGGGGCGACAGTCTACGGCGTTGAACCGAACGAGCCGATGCGACGGGCGGCGGAAGAGCGGTTTCAAGAGAACAGGAACTTCCACAGCGTCGCGGGGATGGCCGAAGCGACGACGCTGCCGGACGGGAGCGTCGATTTCGTCGTCGCCGGGCAGGCGTTTCATTGGTTCGACGCGGCAAAGGCGCGGCCAGAATTCGCGCGCATTCTGCGGTCGGGTGGCCGGCTCGTGCTCCTCTGGAATAATTGGAACCCGGACGCGACACCATTCTTGCGTGACTATGAAAACCTGCTTCTGCGCTACGGCACGGACTACAAGCAGGTGGACCACCGCAACGTCGGCGCGGAGAAGATCCGCTCGATGTTCGAGCCCGCGACCTACTGGCATCTGCACTTCGGCCACGCCCAGTTCTTCGATTACCCCGGGCTAGAAGGCCGGCTGCTGTCCTCCTCGTACATCCCGCTGGAAGGACACCCCAATCACGCCCCAATGATGGCGGAGCTGCGGCGGATCTTCGACGCGAATCAGAGCGGCGGGAGAGTCCGGTTCGATTACGAGACTTTGATGCACTTCGGGCGGATCGCACGTTAAGGATCCCTCGCGCAAAGACGCAAAGGCGCCAAGAAGAATTCATCTTGGCGCCTTTGCGTCTTTGCGCGAGGCATATACGCTGACTCGCATGCGGAACCTCCCCGAAACGATCCTGCAATTCGGCGCCGGCAATTTCTTGCGGGCCTTCGCCGACCTGTTCGTCCACCAGGCCAACCAGCAAGGCCAGAACATCGGCCGGATCGTCGTCGTGCAATCGACCGGCGACGCGCGGGCCAACCTGCTCAATCAGCAGGGCGGCAAGTACCATGTCGTCGTCCGCGGACTGGAGAACGGGCAGGTCGTGGACCGCGTCGAGGAAGTGGCTAGCGTCAGCAAGGCGCTGTTCGCGTCGAGTCAATGGCCGGCAATTCTCGCGACTGCGTGTGCGCCGGAGTTGCAGTTCATCATTTCCAACACCACGGAAGCGGGCTACGCCCTCGACCGCGCGGACGACGAGCACCAACCCGGCTCCGATATCGTGCCGGCGTCGTTTCCGGCGAAGCTGACGGCAGTGCTCCACGCGCGTTGGATGGCCGGGCGGGCGGGCGTGACGCTCCTGCCCTGTGAGTTGCTCGAAGACAACGCCGACAAGTTGCTCGCCATCGTGCTGAAACTCGGCGACACCTGGAACCTGCCGGCCAAATTCGCGGCGTGGGTGCAGTCGGAGTGCGTCTGGTTAAGCAGTCTGGTGGACCGGATCGTGCCCGGCAAACCGGCCGAACATCCGCTGTTGGCGAGCGATCCGCTGTTGCTCATGGCAGAGCCGTTCGCGTTCTGGGCGCTGCAGACGAAGCCGCGCGCGGCCCGCTGGGTCGAACACCCCGCGATCACGCGCACACCCGACGTGAAGCCGTATTTCCTGCGAAAGGTCCGCATCCTGAACGGCGCGCACACGGCACTCGTCTCGCGGGTCGGTCTCAAACGGTTCGTGACCGTCCGCCAAGCCATGGACGACGCCGAAACGCGCGGCTGGCTGGAGCGACTGCTGTTCGAGGAGATCGTGCCGACGCTCGAGGGGCGGGTCGATGGGCCGCAGGAATTCGCGCGGCAGACGATCGAGCGGTTCCGCAATCCATTCCTCGAGCACAAGCTCATCGACATCGCGGTACATCACTCAAAGAAGATCGAGGTGCGACTCATTCCCACGGCGGCGGAATTCCGCGAGAGGTTTGGCCGCGAGCCCGCACTTCTCACCGAGGTTCTGAAAGCACCGCCCCTGGCGTAACCGTCCGCCGGCACTCCATTTGCACCCGTTTCGTCCGCTTCGAATTCGGTCGGAACGGCGAGGGGGCGAAATGCGAGTGTTGATCGCCGAAGACGAACCGGTCTCGCGCCGGTTGCTCGATAGCACGATACGCGGCCTCGGGTTTGAAGTTACGGCAACGCAGGACGGCTCGGAAGCCTGGGAGGTTCTGCATGGCCCGCACCCGCCTCGCCTCGCGGTCGTCGACTGGCAGATGCCGGGACTGGACGGCCTGGAACTGTGCCGCCGGTTACGAGAGGACGAAGCTACCAAATCGGTGTACGTCGTACTCCTGACCGGCAAGGGCGGCGTGGAAAATCGGCTCGCCGGCCTGCGCGGAGGGGCGGACGATTTCTTGACGAAACCGTTCGACCTGGACGAACTGTCGGCACGACTGATGATCGGCCGGCGGATCGCCGAGCTGCAGGACCGATTGACGCAGCGCGTGCGCGAGTTGGAGCAGACGCTTGCGCAAGTCCATCGGTTGCATGGTCTCATCCCGATCTGCGCCTGGTGCAAAAAGGTCCGGACTGACCGCGACTATTGGCAGCAGGTCGAGGAATACATCGGCGAACATAGCGAGGCCCGGTTCAGCCACGGCATCTGCCCGGAGTGTCTGGAACGGCAGCAGGCCTGAGTATTGGGCTGGACCGGTTCGGCCGGGCTCTGGTATACGCGCCACTGAGGGGAAAGTGCGGGACGCAGGGAAGCATCCGCATGGAAACGGTCGCCGCGTTGGCCGCGGGCGCGACTCCGGTCGCGCGGCGGCGGTTTGCGCCGTGGCTCGTCCTGGCCG
>DATJGQ010000540.1:0-8733 GCA_035494815.1 Gemmataceae bacterium | reverse complement strand
GAGGACCGGCCGCGGCAGGTGCATCTGTTGACCAATGATCATGGCCACCTGGCCGACGCGCTCGCTGTGCCCTGGGGCGTACGGCAGCTTGGAGTCGATCGACGTCGCCAGGCACTGGACGAGCCAGTGCAGCGTGTCCGAACACCGCTCGAAGAGGCCGTCGGCGCGGCGCTGGTTGACCAGGACCTGCCGGATGACGGCCAGGACCTTGAGGTCGGCGGCGCGGAAGGTCGGGCTGGGGGAAAAGTTCAGCGCCACCAGCCAGCTCGCGCGGGACCGACTGACCCGCACCAGGGCGGCGCTGCGGGGCGCCGGCCGGGCCGGGTCACCGGAGGACGGCAGAACGGAGCGGAGGAGCCGCCCTTCGCCGCCGGCCGTCTCGGCCAGCAGCTTCTGCACGAACGTGCGGCACCAGTCCGACGGCAGGCCGCCGCCGCCGAGGAGTTCCGGCGGCTCATCGCTGACGCCCGGGTGCCAATAGGCGACGTCCGCGCGGATCGAGTCGCGAATCGCGCGGAGGGTCGCGCGGATCTGCTCGCCGGCGCCGCGGTTATGCCCCACCTCACGGGCAAACCGCTCCACCACGTCCCAGGCATCGTCCTGGGGCAGGCACGGTCCCACGACCGGGGCGAGCTGTGTGTTCGAACTCAGGGCGGACCACATGGGGTCGAGTCTCCGAGTAGGGGCGGGGGGCACCAGCCCGAACCTGCTGCTATTTGGCAACCATGCCGTTTTGAATCACCCGGGCCGCGTCCACAAGGTCGCGAAACTCCTGGCAGTCCCGGATCGGATCCAGATCCTTGTCGTCGGTCGCGAGTTCCTTAAACCACGTGCTTCCACTATCCAGGGGCAGGCTCAACAGTCCGCCCTTGAGTGCTTCGGTCAAAAGCCGGAAGGCCGCCTGACGGTCCTTCGCGTCGGTCTTCGACGTCAGGGCGTACGCGCTGGCGACCTGGTACTGGAAGGCCGGCCGCCGGTCGCGCTGCAACACTTCCTGCGCGTCCTTGAGGGCGTCGTCGCGCTTGCCGAGTCGGGCCAGGACCACCGCGCGGCCGGCCCGGGCCTTCGTGTAATCCGGATACAGTTCGACTTCGCGGTCCAGCACCGGCAGCGCCTCGGCGTTGCGGCCGAGCTGGCTCAGCGCGTTGGCCTTGTTCTGCAGGGCGACGAGCGACCGCGGGTTGAGCTTGAGCGCCTCGTCGAAGTCCTTGAGAGCGCCCTGGAAATCCTGCGACTTCAAGCGGGCGTAACCACGGGTGACCCAGCCCAATTCGTCGTCGGGCTGGTGGCGGAGTCCTTCGGCCAGGTCTTTCTTGGCGCCGTCGGCGTCGCCCGACGCCTGCCGGACGACCGACCGCAACAGGTGGATGCGGGCCCGGTCGGCGCCGAGTTCGAGGGCCTTATTCAGGTCGGCGATTGCGGCGGCGAACTCGCGCTTGCGCTGTTTGGCCAGCGCGCGGTTCGTGTACGCCTCCGCCATTTCGGGCTGCAGATGGATGACGCGATCGAAATCGGCGATCGCGCCGGGGTAGTCGCCCTGGCGGTGCCGGGCCAGGCCGCGGTTGAAATGGGCCTGGTGCGACGCCGGGACCAGCGCGATGCACGTGCCGTAGGAGGCGGCGGCCGCGGAATCGGCCCCGAGTCCGTCGTAGCAGACGCCGAGCAGGAACCAGAGCTGGTAGTCCTGCGGGCTCTTCTGCGTCGCCTTCGTGAGCAGCGGCAGCGCGTCCCGCAGCCGGCCCTCGGCCACGTGATCGGCGGCGACGAGGTATTGGTCGGTCACCGTCCGCATCGGCTCGCCGGCGGCCTTCTCGCTCAGCTCCTTCGCGGCGTCTTTCTCGCCGAGCTTCTCGGCAAGCTTCGACCGCTGGGCCCACAACGCCTTGGCCGGCGGGGTGTCGCCGAAGGCCGCCTCCGCCATCTGATTGAGCAGCAGCGCCGCCTTGAAGCCGTTCTGCCGGCCGACCGGGTCGGCGTTTTCGCGGGCCTGCAGCGACGTGGCCTTGGCGAGCAGAATCAGGAGCCCGCCCACGTCCTCACCGAGCTGCTCACGTTCCTCGTCGGAGAGCAGGCGGACGGCCGACTGCTGCTTCCAGTTCGGGTTGTCGAGGACGTGGTAGGTGTCCAGGCCGGCGCGGCAGGCGGCGACGCCGCGGTCCATCTGGACGGCGTCGGTCGTCTTGGCCGTCAGCAGGATCTGGGCGCCGTGCTTGTTCTCGACGAACCGTTTGAAGGTTTCGTGCGCCTCGAGCTTGGCCAGTCGCTGCCCGCGCGCCACGAACCCGCCCGCCAGACCGGCGACCAGGATCGCGCACGCCGCAAACATCGACGTTGAGGACATCATCCGCGGGTGCCGGCGGACCCACTTGACCGTCCGCTCCCGGAACGACGGCTCGGGAATGTGCTTGAGCGGCAGGTCGGCCAGTTGTCGCTCGATGTCCTCCTGCAGGGCGCGGGCCGACGCGTATCGGCGGGCCGGGTTCGGCTCCAGGCACTTGCGGACGATCGCCTCAACCGCCGGGCTCACGGCCTTGTTCCAGCAGCGGACCGCCGGCGGCGGCTGTAGCCGCTCGGCGATCATCTGGTCGAGCACTTGCTTGATCGGACCGGTCGGCGTGCTGAACGGGTGACGGCCGGTGAGCAGTTCGAACAGGATCACGCCCAGGGCGTAGAGGTCGCTCGTGTAGTTCAGCGAGCAGGTCTGCGCCTGGTACGCCTGGAGTTGTTCGGGGGCCATGAACGGCAGCGTGCCGCCGGCTTGAGCCGCGGTAGCGCTGCCGGAGAGTTTCGTGTCGTGAGACAGGTTGAAGTCGAGGAGCATCGGCTGGCCGTCGTCCGTCAGCAGGACGTTGGCCGGCTTGAGGTCGCGGTGCAGGATGCCGTGCTCGTGGGCGTGCGCCAGACCGTCGGCCAACCGCGAGCTCAGCCAGAGGACGGCCTCGACGTAGCTGAGCTTCTGTAACATGTGCAGGATCGTGTTCGACCGGCCGGGACGGGCAGCTGGAGGCTGGAGGCTGGAGGCTGGAGGTTGGAGGTTGGAAGCCGGAGGAACGTCGGCCTCGGGTTTTCCTGAAGCCTCCAGCCTCAAGCCTCCGGCCTCATCCGGAACGGTCGACAACCGATCCACGAGCGTGCTGATCAGCTCGGCCCCGGAGTTCGGCAGCGCCTCGCGGCCGTGCAAGCTCTTAAGCACGTCCGCCAGCGTCGTCGAGCCGAAGAACGGCATGCACACCGCACACAGCGGGCCCGACCGGTGCACGGAGTAGAGCGGGACGACGTTTGTGTGCTGCAACTGGCCGAGGGTGTGCGTCTCGCCGGCGATGTCCGGGGCGACCTTGATGACGACGTAGCGGTTGGCGACGTCGCCCTGTCGGGCGAGGAACACCTGGCTGAGCGCGCCGCGGCCGAGTTCGGAGAGCAGCCGGAAGCCGACGAAGTCGCTGCCGACTTCGGGCATGGCCGTGACCGCCTCGGCGAGGCGGTGGGCCGCCTGCGGGTCGGTCCGGTGCAGGTCGAGGAACAGGTCGGCGTGGGCGGCCACGGCCGGGAAACTGTCCCGCCACGACTGGACCTCGCCGGGATCGCGCAGCCGGACGTCCTGGAACGACGTGGCGACGTCGTACAGGTCGCCGTCACCGCCCGGCGGACGGATGTCGGTCAGCCGGGAGGTCCGCGGAAGGTCGTCGGCGCCGATTTGCGGCGTCCGGGGGAACAGCCGACGGGAAATCGTCTGAGTCTGCGGGTTCACCATCTCGGCCATCTCCGCGCCCGTAGGGACGGGTCTTTAAGCGTCGGAAACGGTTTCGACTCTTCTGTAGCTGGCCTCTGAGAGGCCGGCCTCTCAGCGGCCAGCTACAGTCAGTTTGTTATCGCCACGCTGTCCTGGTTGCGGGCCGCCGCCTGGAGGCGGTGCTGCAAGCGCTGCTCGATCCGAAGCCGGGCCTGGCGGAAGGCGAGGACACAGTCCGGATCGAACTGCGTCCCCGTACCTTCCCCGATTCGGGCGAAGGCCGCATCGGCGGGCAGGCCTTTGCGATACGGCGCATCGAACGTCAGAGCGTCGAAGGTATCGACCACGGAAATCAGCCGAGCCAGGCGGGGGATGTTTTCGCCGGACAACCCGTCAGGGTAGCCGGCCCCATCCCACCGCTCGTGGTGGCTGCGCACGACCGCGGCCGCCTCCGCCAGGTCCGGAATGCCTTGCAGCAGAAGCGCCCCCTGCAGGGAGTGGGCCTTCATCTGCTCGTACTCGCGTGGCGTCAGTTCGCCCTCCTTGCGGAGGACGCAGTCGTCCACGCCGATCTTGCCGAGGTCGTGCAGCGGGGCGACGACCTGCAGCCGGTGTCGTTCCTCGCCCGGCAGGCCCATCTCGTCGGCCAGTACCATCGCGTACTCGGTAACCCGCTGGCTGTGGCCGCTGGTCTCCGGGTCGCGCAGCTGGAGCGTGTGGGCGAGGGCGACGACCGTCTGAATGAAGACGTTGCGTTGCTTATCGTGGAACATCTGGGCGCCGGCGACCCCGGCCGACATGCCGACCGCCAGTCCGTCGGCCAGGTGCAGGTCGGCCAGCGTGAACGGGTCGTGCGCCGGGCCGCGGGCCACGTGCAGGACGCCGAGTTGGTTCCGCGGCGTCCGCAGCAGGGCGCAGATGATCGAGCTCATGCCGCCGCGGCTGACGCTCTGGGCCCGCATCAGCTCCGGATCGCTGCGAACGTCGTTGCACAAGAGCGACTCGCCCTGCCGGAAGCACCGCTGGGCGAGCGTCGCGCTGAACGGGCTCTCGTCGTCTCGCATCTCGCCGGCGGCGTAGCTGGCCCGCAGATTGAGGCGGCCGGTGCCCGGGTCGGCCAGCAGGATGGCGCCCCGCTGCGCACCCAACGTCCCGGCGACGTCTTCCAGACTCTGCTTGAGCAGGTCATCGAGGGAGGTCGCCTTGTAGATCTGCTGGGCGGCCCGCAGAAGAGTGACCAGCTGTTCACCGGGTTGCGAACGGCGAGTCACGTCCTGGGCGACCAGCCGCAGCGCCTCCTCCCAGGAGTGCTGGGCGGTGCCCTGGACCTGCCAGTGTTCGATAGTCGTGTCGGGTTCGGGGCCGGCGTCGTTGTCCGGAATTCCCACGGTCAGCACGACGTTGCCGCACTGCAACAGGTCGGCGTTGTGTAACTTGCGCTCGACCTGGCCGACGCGGATGCCGTTCAGGAACGTGCCGTTCGTGCTGCCCAGGTCACGGATGAACCAGCCCTGGTCATTGACGAGAATCTCGGCATGCCGACGGCTGAGCGAGCCGTCGATGAGGGGGACGTCGAGTCCGGGAGACCGGCCGATACAGAGGGCCTTTTCCGATTCCCACACTCGCCCCTCGAGTTCGGAGCCGAGTGCATGAAGTCGAATGCGACGCTTTCGCATCCCTGTTGTCTCCTCTGGCGGGAGTGACACAAGTGTCAAAGGAGGTAGTCAGGACAACTTAGCTCGCGGAAAAAACTGGTTCTATAGGTTTTGGCGCGTTTTCTCCATTTTTCGATTGTTTTTGCCCAAATTTGGCTCCATTTTTGATAGGGCCGACATACAATTCAGGCCGCCCGACAAATCGACTCCCGACCGGTCTTCGGACCGCGCCCGGGGTGCCTGATTTGAGGGAAAAGAGAGTCGCTCGCACTCGCGCCGCTCGATGCGAATCGCCGGCACGTGGTATAGTGCCGTCGGGGCGTCCGGGGAGCGCCCAGCTCGCACACCGTTGGTATCCGGATTGAAAGCAGTAGGTCTCGTCGACCGAGCGGGACCGCGGACGGTCCCGCCCCGGCGGCCGGTATCTACTTTCAGGAGCGTTCGTTATGCCCGAACCACGCCCCGGCCGCGACACCAAGGCCGACGATAGTCGCGCGGGCGTGACGCCGCCCGCACCAGGCCGCTATCCCGTTCCCGATGACGACCCGTTGGTGATTACGCCGGTCCGCGGTCGCATCCCGCGGCCTTTCCCGATCGGCGAGTCGAGGGTCCTCAGCACAGAACCGCGCGAGCCGGGCGCCGTCAAACGTGACTCGGGCGTGACGAATCGCGACTCCTTCGACGCAGACCGCGCGGCTCAGGACGATTCACGAACCGCCTCGTACGATCCGCGGTTTGCCGGGCCTTTCCGCCGCTCCGTCGACGACGTGCTCGACGTCGGCCTGATGGCCGCGGATGTCGAAGGCCGACAGACTTACGTGAACCCGGCGTTCTGTCGCATGGTCGGTTGGTCGGCGGAGGAATTGATCGGGGCGGAGCCGCCGTTGGTCTACTGGGACCCGAACGAGGTCGAGAAAATCCGCGGCGTGTTCGCGGAGTTGGTGGACGCGGGCGGCCCGGCCCGGGCGGAAGTCTCCTTCCGCCGTCGGGGCGGCGAACGCTTCACCGCCGGCGTCCGCGCGGCCCCGATGGTCGGCGAAGGCGGCCGGCTGATCGGCCTGCTCGCCACCGTCATCGACCTGAATGAGTCCCGCCGGATCGCCGCCGAGCGGGAAATTCTGCTGCGCGAGCGGGCGGACCTCGCCGACCGCCTCGGCCTGCTCCTGGAAACGACGGCCGAAGGGATCTACGGCATCGACGGCGAGGGCCGCTGCACCTTCGCCAACCGGGCGGCCGTGCGGCTATTGGGTTACCCGTCCGGCGACCTGCTGGGCAAGAAAGTTCACGAGCTGCTCCACAAGACTCGCGCCGACGGTTCGGCCGTCTCGGAGGAGCAGTGCCCGCTCTGCCGGCCGGGAGTCGACGAGCGCGGCCGCCGGCTCAAGGGAGAAGTCTTCTGGCGGCGGGACGGCGAGTCGTTTCCGGTCGAATGTTCGTCGCACCCGATCGTTCATGAAGGCACTTTCGCCGGCGCGGTCGTCTCCTTCACCGACCTGACTGACCGCGAAAGCCTCGAGGCGCAGTTGCGGCAGGCGCAGAAGATGGAAGCCGTCGGCCGACTCGCCGGCGGGCTGGCCCACGACTTCAACAACCTCCTCACGGTCATCAACGGCTATACCGAAATGGTCCTCGCCGGCCTGGCCCCCGGCGACCGGTCGGTCGAACTGCTCTCGGAGATCCGCAAGGCCGGCGAACGGGCCGCGTCGCTCACCGGCCAGCTGTTGATCTTCAGCCGCCGGCAGGTGGTCGTGCCCAAGGTCATCGACCTCAACGCCGCCGTCGCCGACGCGGAGAAGATGCTCCGCCGCCTGATCGGCGAGGACATCGAGTGCGTCGTGCAAGCCGGCGCCCGACCCGGTTTGGTCAAGATGGACCCGGGACAGTTGCAGCAGATCCTCTTGAACCTCGCGGTGAACGCGCGCGACGCGATGCCCGGCGGCGGCCGAATCAGCATCCAGACGGCCGACGTCGAGCTGGACGTGGCGTACGCCCGCAGCCACCTCGACGTCCGCCCCGGTTCGTACGTGCTCTTGGCGGTCAAGGACACCGGCTGCGGCATGACCGAAGAGATCCAGGCCCGCATTTTCGAGCCATTTTTCACGACCAAAGAGGCCGGCAAAGGTACGGGCCTGGGCCTGTCGACGGTGTACGGCATCGTCAAGCAGAGCGCCGGGCACATCGAGGTGGACAGCGCACCGGGCCGCGGGACGACTTTCCGCGTCTATCTGCCGTGCGGCCACGGCGCCGTCGCGCCGGGCAAGGCGGGCCGCCCGCTCCAAAAGGCCGGTCGCAGCGCCGGAACGGTTCTGATCGTCGAAGACGAAGACATGGTCCGCGGCATGATCCGCACGGTCATGCAGTGGAACGGCTACACGATCCTGGAAGCCCGCCACGGCGCCGAGGCGCTCGCCTTGTGCGACCAATACCCGCGGCCGATCGACCTGCTGATCACCGACATCGTCATGCCCAAGATGAACGGCCGCGAGCTGAGCGAGAAACTACTCAAGCTGCGGCCGAATCTCAAAGTGCTCTACATTTCCGGTTACGCCGGCGAGACGTTGAGCAAGCTCGACCAGAAGGACGTGGGCAACTTCCTGCAGAAGCCCTTCACGCCGAACGTGCTGGCCCAGAAAGTCCACGAGACGCTGGAGAGGGAGTAGGACAGGCGAGCCGGGAGCGTAAGCGACCGGAGTATGAGTATGTGAGCGACTCAAACGCCGGTCGCTTACGCCCCCGGCTCGCCATTATTTGATCCGGCCGGTCTCGGGCGACCAGACCACAAGTGGATCGGGCTGCTTGTAGAGCACGTAATAAATCCCCTTGGCGAGTGCCTGATCGTCCTTCAGCTTCCGAACGGATCCGTTTGTCGTCCACCAGGTCTCCGACGGCGGCTTGCCGAATCGCCGATTCAGCACCCGGCTGCCATATGCATTGAAGTCGGCGAGCATGCGACGAGGGTCGGGATCGTCGACCACCTGCACGACGAGATGCAGGTGGTTATGCATAATGGCGACTGCGCGGAGGATCCGGCCGCGGTGGATCGCCGTCTCTTGAAGTTGCGCCAACATAATCTCCGCCTTGTCCACAGCAAAGTGGATCGGCGGACCTTTCATTTGCGCTTTTGCAGCGAATCGCAGGCCGCGCATTTCTTCTTCCCATGGCGTTCCCGGGATGTCGTGCTCGAAACGGAACTGGCTCGGTGCATCGTCGGGCCGTTCGTCGCGGACGCTGGTGACCGAGCCCCGCGCGTCGCCCGGCAGCCAGGTGCCGTAGAAGGTGTTGCTCAGAAGCCAGGAACGCATCTCGGATGCTCCACGTTCCAGGCGAGCCGGGAGCGTAAGCGACCGG
>DATJGQ010000539.1:0-2467 GCA_035494815.1 Gemmataceae bacterium | reverse complement strand
CCCGCTGGCTCGGCTGGCGTCCATGCCAGTGCGGCGCGTGCCGGTTCACACGGCGCGTCGGGTAGAGGGCTTTTGATTCACACAAGGGGGCACAACCGATTGCACTGATGACGCGACGGCACTTCGACCGGGTGCGCTACCAGCGCCGGCCCGACGACCTGGACGTCAGCCGCGAAGACGGCAGCGGCTCCATCGACGTCGTGGCCGGGGGCTGGTCCCGGGGATGGGCCGTCAACGTGTGGGTGGTCGTGACCGGCGACTATGCGCGGTGGTCGTCCGACGACCTCCGGGCCGAGGCCGCCAACATGCTGGCCGGGCAATGACCCCGACGGTCACGCATCGTGCCGATGTGCGTTTTCCCCATGTTTTCCGCACTTCGTGGACTCAAGGGCCTCCCTTGGCCCCAGTTTGAGCTAGCTGAATCGCCCGCCGGCCGGCCCCGATTCTTAAACAAGTCCGGGGTCGGCGAGGGCCGGAATTGGGACATGTCCCAATTGGAGTGTGACGGATGCCCCAGGCAGTGCTCTACGCAAGGTTCTCGCCGCGACCGAATGCCGAGGAGTGCGACAGCGTCGAGAAGCAGCTTGAGCGGTGTCGCGCCTACTCGCTCGGCCACGGCTATACCGTCGTCGCCGAACACCATGACAAGGACTTGTCCGGCGCGCGGGCGGACAACCGGCCGGGCCTCCAGAGTGCGATTGCCGGCGCCTGCAAACGCAAGGCCGTCCTGGTCGTCTATTCGCTCTCCCGGCTCGCCCGGTGTACCCGAGACGCGATCGACCTGGCCGCGAACTTGAGTGCGGCCGGCGCTGACCTGGCGGTAATTCAAGAAAACGTCAACACGCGCTCCCCCATGGGCCGGTTCGTGTTCATCCTGTTCTCCGCGCTGGCTGAATTAGAACGCGAGCAAGTCGCCGAGCGGACTTCGGTCGCGATGCTGCGGCATCAGGCGAAGGGCCGCCGCATGACACGGCCGGACCGTTGCCCCTACGGCTGGCGGCCGGACCCGTCAGACCCCGACAGGCTGGTCGAGGACGCCGAGGAGCAGTCGACCATCGACCGGATTCGAGAGGACCGCCGGCACGGCCGCGGACTGCGTGAGATTGCCCGCCGGCTCGACGCGGCCGGCATTCCGTGCCGCGGCGGACGTTGGTCGCACGCGACCGTCCGCTCGGTGTTGTTGCGGTCGACGCATTGCGCCGCAGGGGCGTCAACGTGACGTCCGCGAGACTGAGCCTCGACACGTCACTCGGAATGCGGAATCCGATCAACCTCGCCGCGGCGGTTCTGCCTCATGAGGCGGACGCCCCAGTAGACGTTCGTCAAGCCGCCGCCGACCACGATCCCAAAGACGACTCCAAGCCCCCACGTTCGATATGGCGATGAGTAATCCCACCAGGGGATTACCCCCGGGATGAACAAGAGAAGAGGGAACACGACGCCCAGCGAGGCCCCGACCAGCATGAGGCGCCGAGGTGGCGGCCAAGGCCCTCGTTCATCGGGTTTCATGGCCTGCTGCCAACCGCCTCGAAAGCCGATCATAATGAAGGCTGTCAGCATAAGGCAGATGCCTACCATGCCAACCGCCACCATGGCAAGGACCGGAATGAATTCCACGGCAACACCTCCTCGGCCGAACGCTCCGCCTACTATCCGCGGCGGCCGCTAGTCGCACGCGAGCGTCCGCTCAGTGCTGCTCCGGTCAGTCCAGCTCGTCAAGGGTGCATGACGATTGCTCCCGCCAGGTTGGCGGCCAACCGCTCGGGGATGGTCACCTGCCATTCAATGTTTCGATCGCCCACTTCGCCTCGCGCCTCAAAGCATCCCAGTCCCCGGCCTGCTGCGTGGGGATCGGCCCGGTGGGCCCCTGTGTCGCCTTCGTCAATGCCGGGATAGCCCGGCGGTCACCGAGAAAGCCCAGCCCCTGGGCGGCGTACGCCCTGACGCCAGGATCTTCGTCCTCGTCCAGGATTCGAAGCAATATATCGAACGCCCGCGCGTCTCCGAGGCGCCCCAGCGCCGCGGCGGCGACGGACCTAAGATCCGCACCGTCCGCCCTGCCATGCCTGCGGCGTTCTTCTTCCTTGATGGTCTCGTCGTCCAAGATTGTTCGCAACGGGTCGAACGCACGCCGGTCGCCGATGGCGCCTAGGGCGGCGACGGCATGGCACCAATAGGAGTAATCTGCCGGGGTCGGAACGGAGTGATCGCCATCCTTCAAATAAGCAATCAAAGGTTCCACCGCACGAGGATCTTTGATCTGCCCCAACGCCCCAAATGCACTTTCAACACGCACCGGCCTGTCTTGCACACACTTGATCAACGGTTCAACTGCGCGCGGATCTTTCAGTCTGCCCAGTTGTGCGGCGGCATATTCGCGGATCATAGGGGTCTCTCGGACGTCCGCCAGCGCATCAATCAAGGCCGGCACCGCGCTTGTCCCGAAGCCGTCGATATCGGCTTCAAC
>DATJGQ010000538.1:0-5198 GCA_035494815.1 Gemmataceae bacterium | reverse complement strand
GCCGCGGAGCAATTGTTGCCGCTCGTGTACGACGAATTGCGCCGACTGGCGGCACAGAAACTCGCCCACGAGAAGCCCGGCCAGACGCTGCAGGCGACCGCCCTGGTGCACGAGGCGTACCTACGGTTGGTGGACGTTCAGAAGGACCAGCATTGGAACAGCCGCGGCCACTTCTTTGCCGCGGCCGCCGAAGCGATGCGGCGGATCCTCGTCGAGCGGGCCCGCCGGAAAAAGTCCCGCAAACATGGCGGCGACTGGCAGCGCGTCGATCTGGACAGCGCCGACGTCGTGTGTCTGTTGCAGCCGGATGAACTGCTTTCTCTGCACGACGCGCTCGACCGGTTCGCCGAGACGGACGCTGCGGCCGCGGAACTGGTCAAGGTCCGGTGCTTCGCCGGGTTGTCGGTCGAAGAGGCGGCGGACGCGCTGGGCCTGTCGCGCACAACCGCATATCGCCACTGGACTTTCGCCCGCGCCTGGCTGTTCAGTCAACTGCGGGGCGATTCCGCCGCCCCGGAATCTTGAGAATTCGACATTTTTCTCGGGACAAGTCAGGTCGGCCTGTCGCACTGCTTCCCGGATAAACCTTCTGACGACGTGCGCCGTGAATTGACCACCCGGAGACCGCAGTCGCGTCTGCCGGACGTCGTCGCGTGGAAGGTTCGGTGTCTGCGCGCCATTCGCCAGCAGTTGGAAGTCAGCCGATTGTTGGACTGCCCACACAGTGCACGGCCATCGCGTGCTCGGCCAGTCGTCGCCAACTGCCTCCTTCCTTCCTTCTCAGGAGACGCGGCCATGTTCTTGCAATGGTTCCCGTCCTGGCGCCATTGGGAATCCGTGTTCCCGGAAGGCCCGCGGCGGGTCATCCCGCGCCGGCTGCCGGGCAGGGGCCGGACGCGAATGGCGCTGCGGGTCGAGGAGCTGGAGCCGCGGGCGGTGCCCTCCACCACGTCGCTCGGGTCGTTCGTAGGGCGGGTGTACCTGAGCGGCCATGTCGACGCGGAGAACGACACGTTTCAGTTTGACGTGGACCCGCCGGTGATTCTAGGCATCGTGCAGGCGCCGTCCGAAGATCTGGACGTGCAGATCTCGGCTCCGGCCGGAGGGACGGCCTCGGTGTCGATCTATCCTGATACCTCCGAGTTTGTAGAGCTCCACCAGGCAGAGGACCCTCCTGATGTGGGCTACACTTCGTCGTTGCATGTTCCTGCCTCCGCCGGTCCTTGGATCGCCGACGTGTCTGGGTTTGGTCTATTTGGCGCGGACTATCGGCTCGCCCTGGCGACGGACCCGGCGGGGGGAGAGTTCTTTTCGGCCGGCGGCGACCCGGTCTCGATCTCCGGTCTGGAGCTGGGCACGCTGAAGACCGACTCTCCGAAGACTGCCCACGATTTCATCGGCTACCTCGACACCAGCGCGCACCCCGGGAAAGACCTGATCGACATCTACTCATTCGACGTCACCGGCTCCGGACGGGTCGAGATCACCCTCGACCAGCTGGAAAAGGACATGGCGGGCGGTACGGTCGCGGCGGACCTCCAGCTCTACCGCGACGTGGACGAAGACTTTCACCTGGAACTAAGCGAACGGATCGACTTCCGGACAGCGAGTGTCGGGCAGAGTGCCACGATCGGCCGGACGCTCGCCCCCGGGCACTACGAAGTCATGGTCAGTCGGCTGGCGCCTCCCCCGGCGGGCACCCTATTGGGCGGGTCGAATTACCGCCTGCGCGTGTCGTATGCGGTGCCGGACAGCGCCGGCAACACGCTGGCCACCGCCCGCGACATCACCGCATTCTTCACCGGTGGTTCGCCGCTCGTCGACTACCTGAGCGCCGGAGATCCGATCGACATCTACCAATTCACCGTCAACGGTGGGCCGTTCATCTTCAACGCCCTGCTGGCCGCCGACCGCGACCCGAACCCCCCCGCCACCGAACCCAACTTCGACCTCGACATCATCCGGGATGCGAACGGCAACGGCGTGGTCGACAGCGGCGAGATTCTCGGGAGCGGGACCAATGCGGCCGGCCACGAGAACATCTTCAGCGACGCGCAGGTGTCCGACACCTACTACGTGCGGGTCCGGCGGGTCGAGAGTGAGGGCCCCTATACGCTGATGCTCTTCGTCCGCAACTCCGACATCGGGGGCAACTCGCTGGCCACGGCCACCAATTTCGGCAACTTCTTCGGCCGGACGGAGTTTGCGGATTCCGTGAGTTCCTTCGACCCGAACGACATCTTTAAGTTCTCGTTGACGGCGCAAGGCACGATCACCGCCTCCTTCCCTTCGACAGGCATCGGCAGCGACCCCGACCTGCAACTGATCCAAGACGCAAACGGCAACGGGGTCATTGACAGCGGGGAAATCCTGGCGTCGGGCACGCACCTGATCCTCGGCGGCGTGTCGCTCTCTCGTACCGTCGCCGCGGGCACGTACTATCTCAACGTGAAATGGGTGCCGCGAGCGACAACCACCTACCATCTCACCCTCACGGCGGACACGGCCGGGGGCAGCCCCAGGCAGGCCCGCGGCATGGGGCTATCGGGGGACGCGGCCGGCACGATCGAATTCGTCGGCCCGGGCGACAGCGCCGACTTCTACGCCCTCAATATCCCCGGCCCGCTGCAATTGAACATTTTTACCTCGCTATTCGGCGAGCCCTTCACGCTGTCGGTAATCCGCGACGCGAACGGCAACAACATCGTCGACCCGGGCGAAACGCTGTTCCAGAAGACGATCGCCACGGCGGCCGACGTCCGCCAGACGGTCAACGTCATCACCAAGGGCGAGACGGTGTTCGTAAGAGTTGCCCCGGGGGGGCCCGACGGCACGAATTACGGAATCGTCTTTGCCACGGCACCCGTGGACAATGCCGGCAATACGCCGGCGGACGCCCGGGACCTCGGCGTGCTCGGTGGGACACGCAATTTCCGCGATTTCGTCGGCGACGGGTCCATCGACACGAACGCCCGAGGCGACGCGGTCCTCGGCGCCGACGACGTCGACGACTTCTACCGCTTCACCCTGGGCAACAACGGGCCGTATACCTTCACCGCCCTGACTTCAAATCTGACGGGCAACGCCGACATCCAACTCATCCGCGACGACAACCGGAACGAGCGGGTCGATGACCGTGAGGTGCTGGCCTCTAGCAGCAACACCGGTACGACCGGCGACGTGATCATGCGCACGCTCGACCGACCCGGGGTCTACTACCTCCGAGTGTTCCGGCCGGGCAACGGCTTTTCGGGGAGCGCCGACTACACCCTCAGTCTGGGCACCGCCCTCGTCTCCCCGGACAACCCGGGGAACTCCTTGCAGACGGCCCGCACCCTCGGAGCGCTGACCACCACGACGCCGCTCAGCGCCAGCGAGTTTGTCGGCGCGATCGACCGCGACGACTTCTACGCGTTCTCCGTCCCGGGGCCCGGGATCCTCTCGGTTTCGCGCAACGCCCCCACGTCCGGGATCCCGTTCGAGGTGATCCAGGACGCGAACTTTAACTTCGTCATCGACCCGGGCGAGACGCTCGCGACCTCGGGGGGCGAGTTGACCCCCGCCGGCCCGGCCAAATTCTCTGTCTCTCTCCCCGCGGCGGGCATCTACTACGTTCACGTCGCCAGCCCCAGCGTCGACGTGAATTACGCCCTGGCCCTCGGCTTTTCCAACAGCGTCGGCAGCTTCGTCCTGACTCCGCGCCACGCCGCCGTGAACCCCGGCGAGCACGTCAGCCTGGGGCTGCAATGGACGGTCCCCGACGGCTCCTGGCACGGGCTCCATGACGTCGAACTGCGCGTGCGCGACGCCTTCGGCACCTTGGCGCTCGCCAAGTTCAACGAGGCCGACAACACCCTGAGTCTCTTCAACCCCGACCGCGGCGAATTCGGCCCGGCGATGGCGATCGGCGGCGATGGCACCCTGGCCAACCGTTACGTGACGATCTTCTTGAGGACAAGCAGTCGTACCGCCGCCGGTCCGGACTCGCCGACTGTGACTTTGACGCTCGACATGGTGTTCAAAGAGGTTGCCTCGGGCCGGCATCTCATCCTGGAGGCAGCCGCCAGCGATGACTTTGGGCGCTTTCAGGACTTTGCCGTCGGCGGCACTCTGGACGTGGCGCCCAAACCGGGATCGGGGGGCCGAGGGCACCGGGTTTAGCATGATCCCCAACCGTCTGAACCCAGCGCTGCGCAGGACCGCGGCCCCACCGGCCGTCCGAAGCAATTACAACCAACATCGCCCGGTGGCCCATTCGGCAGAAGGCGAAAGACACCTGACCGTTCCACCGGCTGTCGCTGTCTTTTAACTCTGTGGCAACGACGACTCCGGTCCGCCTTCCGGCCGCTGCCGAATGATCGGCAGTCCGATCGACTTTAAGATCAGGGCACCGAGCGCGAACACGCCGATCCCAAGGATGAGGACCGGAAGCGCCAAGAACTCCGCGGGGTAACGCACTGCGATCGAGTACAGCGTCCGCGGCAGGACGGCATACAGCCATCCCGCCCACGGTATCATCCCGCCGACGATGACGCCGATCGACGCCAGGGCGAGCAGCCAGCCCCAAACGGTGAGGTCGGAGAGTCGGATGTTCAACGCTCGCCCTCCAACCCCGTGTCCCCAAAGGACGACTGGCCAGTTACTCCAGCAGCGGGGTCAATTTGCCCATGACGCCGAGGCCTCGGCTAATAGAGACGACCGCCCGGATCACGCGAGGGAAGAGCTGGAGAAAACCCGCGATGCGGAGTCGTCTCTTGAGACAGTTGCGGGGGGTCGTAATGAGTTCCGGTACAGCCTTGACGTCGCTCTCCGCGCAGACGATCGATCCGCCGACCAACGTCGTGCAGAAAAGCATGCGGGCCCATTGGCAAGGGTTCACCCTGGTACCAGTCGTACAAGCGCTGCGCCTGGCCGTGGGTGAATTGCTGTAGACTCATAGCGAGGAGGAACTGGCTCCGATCCGGCTTAACGTAGACAAGGAGTTCCACACCGTCTCCCGACGACGATTGGAGCGGCCCCCGCATGAGGTCATTGATCGAGAGCGCCCAGGCGGTTCGGAGGCCGCTATTGAAGCGGATCTCGAAGTCGTAATACTCGCAAGGCAATAAGGGCGGTGTCGGAAGTGGCGGTGGCGGCACCTGACCGCCGCCTCCGCCCTGCCCGCCTTGGCCCCGGCGCCCGGGGTCGCCCCCCCCCCC
>DATJGQ010000537.1:0-2385 GCA_035494815.1 Gemmataceae bacterium | reverse complement strand
CCCCCATGCCCACGCAAAGCCGTGGGCATGGCACCCGCTAACAAGACTGGGGTCGCGGCGTCACGGTGAAATTGTGAAAGAATTTGACCGCCTGCCGGCAGTATTCAGTTAGGAAGGCACGACTAACGGCCAGGAGGGCACCATGCCGACCGTCCCGCTCGCCCCGGTCCTTCACCATGTCCGCGTCGTGGCTGCTGGCTGTGATTCGCTCGCCGACCAGCAGCTACTCGACCGTTTTGCCCGCCACAACGACGGCACCGCCTTCGCCGTACTCGTTCGGCGCCACGGTCCGATGGTCCTCGGTGTCTGCCGGCGGATCCTTCACGATCGCCACGACGCCGACGACGCGTTTCAGGCGACATTTCTCGTGCTCGTCCGCCACGCGCGAAAGCTTCGCCAGCCCGAGTTGTTAGGGAACTGGCTTTTCGGCGTCGCCCGCCGCGTCGCTCGCAAAGCCAAGGCGCGGGCCGACCGGCGTCGCGGCCGCGAACGGCCCGTCGGCGAGAATTCGGCCGTGTCGCACGAATCTTCCGCGGACGTGCGGTGGCTGATCGACGAGGCAATCGCCCGCTTACCGGAAAAATACCGGACGCCGCTGGTGCTCTGCTGTCTGGAAGGTCTGACGCAGGCGCAGACGGCCCGGCACCTCGGTTGCCCTCCCGCGACGGTGGCGACGCGCGTGGCGCGGGCCAAAGCACAACTCCGGGGACGACTCACACGGGCAGGTCTGGCACCGGCGGTCGCGGCGCTCGCGGCCGACCTCGCCGCCGAGACACTGACGGCCGCCGTACCAACCGCCCTGGCCGGTTCGACCGCCGCCTCGGCGAGTGCTCTCGCTGCCGGGACAACGGTGGGAGTATTCGCGTCCATTCTCACCCTCACGCAAGGAGTCGGACGAGTCATGATTCTGAACTCATGGAAGACGGTATTCATCGCCGGGGCGGCGATCGGGCTGGTCGGGGCCGGGGCGGGGGTATGGTCGGCAGCGGAGGAACGGCCGCAGACGAGGCAGCGACCGGCGGCGGCACCCGTCGCGCCCCCGACCCCGCTCGTCGAGGCCCCGCCGGCCGCAGCGCCGGCGGCTGACGCCGATCAGCCCGCAACCTGTGTGACGACCAACTTCATCGTTCGCGGCCCGTCGCCGCGAATGACGCGGCTGGTGGCGGACGCCGCCGAGCACTGGCGGGAGCAACTCGCGCTGGAATGGCTCGGCAAGCAGCTTCCGCTGTGGGAGCAGCGTTGTTCGATCGTCTTGCAACTCCAACCCGATAATGGCGGCGGTGCCACGTTGATGCAATTCGCCGACGGAAAGGCCAGAATCGTCAGCATGCGTCTGGAGGGTACGTACGATCGCATCCTCGACAGCATACTGCCGCACGAGGTGACGCACGCCGTGCTGGCCAGCGCGACGGGGCGGCCGCTGCCCCGCTGGGCGGACGAGGGCGCGGCGTTGCTCGCCGAGGACATCGAGGATACCGGGAATCGCGAACGAGGCGTCCGGCAGGTCCTGGGTAAAAACGAGCGAGTCCCTCTCCGCCGCTTGTTTGCCGTGCGGGAGTGGAACGAACTCGCCGATGTGAACATCCTCTTCGCCCAAGGGTATTCGGTCGTCCGCTTCCTGGTCGAGAGGACGGACAAGACGACCTTCCTCGCGTTCGTCAAGCAAGGGATGGAAGAGGGCTGGGACGCGGCCGCAAAGACCTGCTACCGGTTCGAAAGCGTCGAGCTGATGGAGGCGGCCTGGCTTGAATGGCTACGCGTGCACGAGATGAAACCGGTCGACGAAGCGCGGCCGGCGAAGGCGACGGATTTCGCGTTTCCCATCCACCACCAAAACGTGCCCCCACCCGCACCGCCGATCGCGTCCGCACGCCCGATTCTATTTCATCCGCAGATCGCTACCGCGTGGGTGGACGAGGACGGCAAGGTCGCGGTCCGATTCCTCAGTTATGCGACGGTTCCGATCACGAGCTACCGGCGGGACGAGTCCGGAGCCACAGTCCCCGTGACCAGCTTGCGTCCGGTTGGTCAGCAATCGGTGCGGCGTTTGCGACTTCTCGACGTCCGCGGGTTCCGAATCGAGAATGGAGCACTTAAAGAGATTGAGCTTCGAAGGCTGGCAGAGCTCTTGAAACGGGAAACGCCGGTCGTCGTGACCGGCACGCCCAAACCGGTAGACGAATGGCAATCGTTGGAAAAGTCCCTTTTCAGTGTCATCAAGGATGAGACGATCGTTATCGATATTCCGGCGGACGACCAACTCTCGCCGAGGCCGCCCGCGCCACCGCCGCCCGCCGCGCCGGCGACGGATCCGGCGCGAAGGCATTAACCGGCGAGCGGGGTCGCGCCAGCACCCGAGGACTCCCAAGCGCTCGAGCGTTTGAG
>DATJGQ010000536.1:0-2471 GCA_035494815.1 Gemmataceae bacterium | reverse complement strand
TGATCTATTACTCGGGGAACCGCGACGCGCCGCTGTCCAACTTCCTGAGCAACCAGAGCCCCAACAACTTCTTCGCCGTCCGAAACCGCACCGGCAACCAGGGCTTCCAGTTCTTCGCGCACGACTCCGAGCACACGTTCCTCAACGTGGGCGAAGACCGCACGGGGCCCGCGCCGGGGCAGCCGGTGGGCCCGAATAACGGATGGCCGCTCACGACGACCTCGCTCAGCAAGAGCAACCCGCAATGGATGTTCCAGTTGCTGCTGTCCAACCCGGAATTCAAACAGCTCGTCGCCGACCGCGCGCAGAAGCTCTTCTTCGACAACGGTCCTCTCACGCCCGGGCCCGTGGCCGCGCGAATGGGCGTGCGCCGCGACCAGATCAACCGGGCGATCTACGGCGAGTCCGCCCGCTGGGGCGACTCGAAGCACTCGCCGGCCTACACCCACGACACCTGGCAGACCGAGATCAACCGGGTGTTCAACTCCTACATCCCCCAGCGGACTGACGCCGTGCTCGGCCAGCTCCGCAACCGGGGCTGGATCTCGACCGTCGTCGGCCCGACCTACAGCCAGAACGGCGGCAACGTACCGGCCGGCTACCCGCTGACGATCAGCAACCCGAACGGCGTCGGCACGATCTATTACACGCTCGACGGCAGCGACCCCCGCCTGCTCGGCGGCGGCGTTTCCGGCGCCGCACAGGTCTACAACGGCACGCCGATTACGATCAGCCAGACCCGCGAGGTGAAGGCGCGCGTCTTCAACAACGGCACCTGGAGCCCGCTCGAGGACGCGGTCTTCACGCTGAACAGCGCCGGGCTGCGGATCACCGAGGTGATGTACAACCCCACGCTGCCCGCCGGCAGCAACCTGAAGACCGACGACTACGAGTACCTCGAGCTGTACAACTCCGGCGCGACCGACATCGACCTGAGCGGCATGCAGTTCATCAAGGGCGTGACGATGACCTTCGCGCAGGGGACGACGCTCCTCGCCGGGCAGCGTGCGGTGGTCGTCAAGAACCCGACGGGCTTCCAGGCGCGCTACGGCACCGGCATCCCCATCCTCGGCACCTACACCGATAAATTGAGCGACGGCGGGGAGGAGGTCGAGCTGGTCGGGGCGGGGGGAAGCGTCATCGCCGATTTCACTTACGCCGACTCGTGGTACGACAACACCGACGGAGGCGGCTACTCGCTGGTCGTCCGCAACCCGACCGCCGACCCGACGACGCTCAACGACCCTAACGCGTGGCGGCCCAGCAATGACCTGAACGGCAAGCCGGGCGCCGCCGACCCCGGCTACGACCCGGACTCGGTCGTCATCAACGAGGTGCTAACCAACCCGGAGAATACCGGCGGCGACTGGGTCGAGCTGTACAACACGACCAACTCGGCCATCGACCTGAACGGCTGGTTCCTCAGCGACTCGCCGGCGGACCTGCGGAAGTACCAGATCCGGACCGGGCCCGGGGTCTCCAGCACCGTCATCCCCGCACACGGATACTTGACCTTCTTCGCCAACACGACCTTCAACGCACCGGGCAACCCCGGCGTGAACACGCCGTTCGGCCTCAAGGCGGCAGGCGACTCGGTCCGCCTCACCAGCGTCGACACGGCCGGCAACGCCGGCGGCTACCAGGAGCACGAGAGCTTCGACGCCGCCGAGCCCGGCGTCACCTTCGGCCGCTTCACCAACACCGCGGGCAAGACCCATTTCACCGCGCTGCTCGTCCCCACGCCCGGTGGCGCCAACAGCGGCCCGCGCGTCGGCTCGGTGGTCATCAACGAGCTGATGTACTTCCCGACCACCGGCCAGGAGTTCATCGAGCTGCGCAACCTGACCGGCCAAGCCGTCCCGCTCTACGACCCGGCCAACCCGCAGAACACCTGGCGGTTCACCGACGGCATCAACTTCACCTTCCCCGCCGGCGCGGCGATCCCCGCCTGGGGCTACGCGCTGGTCGTCGGCGGCGACCCGACCCAGTTCCGCTCGCAGAACCCCAGCGTCCCCGCCGCCGTGCCCGTCTTCGGCCCGTACACCGCCGCCGACGGCAGCAACGTCCTCTCCAACGGCGGCGAGCGCGTCACGGTCTCCAAGCCGCTGCCGCCGGACCCGACGACCGGCGTCGTGCCGCTCGAGGTCGTCGACAGCGTCAGCTATGACGTCGTCGCGCCGTGGCCGACGGCACCGGACGGGTTCGGGCCGTCGCTGTCCAAGACGACCGGCTCCAACTACGGGGACGATCCCAGCACCTGGCAGGCCGGCCCCAACTCCGGCACGCCCGGCCGGCAGAACCTCCCGAACACCCCGCCGACGGTCGCCGCCTTCCCCGGCGCGACCATCAACGAGGCCGGCCAGTACACCGCGAACGGCACGTTCAGCGACCCCGACCCCGACCCGGCCGATTCCTGGACCGCCACGGTCGATTACGGGGACGGCACCGGCCCGCAGCCGCTGACGCTGACC
>DATJGQ010000535.1:0-3647 GCA_035494815.1 Gemmataceae bacterium | reverse complement strand
AGAGCGAGGCGGTGTTTGACGCACCCCGGGAATGGTCGAGCCGCATTCCACGGGGCGACCTGACCGGCTCGACATCCACGTTTCGTGGAGGAGGACGAGTATGAAGGCCCTCATTCCCTGGCGTCGAACGACCGGCGTGTTTGATCCGTACGGGCTGCAGATGGAAGAACTGTTCAACCGGTTCTTCGGGCCCGCGGAGAACGAAGGCAACGGGATGACCAAGATCTGGGCCCCGCGGGTGGACGTCGCGGAAACGGAGAAGGAAGTGTTCGTCAAGGCGGAGCTGCCCGGCGTCGACCCGAAGGAAGTCGAGTTGAACGTCCACGACGGCGTGCTGACCATCCGCGGCGAGAAGAAGGAAGAAAAGGAGGAAAAGAAGAAGGAGTATCATCGCGTGGAGCGATTTTTTGGACAGTTCTACCGCGAGGTCCCCCTTCCGGCCGGTATCGACGCGGACAAGATCACCGCCACCAGCACACAAGGCGTGATCACCGTCGCCATTCCGAAGAAACCGGAGATTCTGCCCAAGAAGATCGCCATTAAGGCCCTCGCTACCTGAGGGCCGTGTGTCGAAAGGAGGCACGCCTTGTCTGAGTTGGGTACGCTTGCGGCGTGAGTTGCCAGGTGACGGTCGCGATCCGGCAACTCATGCCGCTCGTTCGTTTGAGACCCACCAACGTCACTGAATCGTCACATCGATTGGGAAGTCAACGGCCACGTCTCGCTCATGGCGCCGACCGAACACCAAATCCTTTAACTTAGTATCGCTGCCGAGACATCAACTGTCGTAGCGGCGCTTGTCGGGTCCATGCCGACTTGCGGCGGCGGAGCCTTGACCATGAGGACCGGGCACGCGGCTTTGCGAAGCACCAGTTCGGCCACGCTGCCCAGAATCAAGCGGCTCAGCCCGCTGCGGCCGTGCGTCCCCATCACGATCAGTTCACAGCCCTTCTTGGCGGCCAGGTCTACGATTTCTGAAACCGGGTCGCCCACCGTCAGGTGATGTTCCACTGCAATCGCGGGCTCGTTCGGTCGCACTGCGTGCAATCGGTCGCGCAAGGCTTCGGCTTCCCCAGGCACTTCAACGGGAAAGACGACAGCCTCGCCGTGGATGGCGGCCGCCGGTTGCCGGACATGTTGCACCACCAGCTTGGCGTTGTAATCCCGGGCCAGCTCGCATGCCATCTCGAACGCGTGCCCGGAGCACTCCGAAAAGTCCGTCGGGTGCAGGATCGTAGCGAATCGTGTCATGGTTGGATCTCCCGGTCAGGCGAAGTCCGATCTCCCCGGCTACTTTCGCAATCCCGGTACCGATGGCGCCGCGGTTCGCTGCATTCTCCGGCGAACTCGAACCCCCGGCGACGCAAGGTTTCCAACGCCAACCTGCCGAAAGGCCGCGGGAGAATCGCCGCCACCCACTGAAGGCACTCTGTCAAATTGGCCCAGTCTCCCCGTAAACCAGCGCTTTTCGTCACGGCGAAGCGAAACAGGCTCAATGGATACGTTCTCCGCCCGCGCCAACGCCACGCGCGGAAAACGCGAGAAATTGCCGGAAGCCTCGTGTTTGTTGGGCCGGGAGGGCCGTCGTCTTGGAATTGGCTTCGGAGTTGCAAAGGACTTATCCCGCACCAGATTCAAGACTCGCAATGGATGTCTCCAGGAGGTGTCTCGTGGCCGTAGTCACCCAATCACTCCGCGCATTCACCGCGGGCGAGCTCATGAGCGCCGACGTCATCACGATTTCGGCGACACTTCCGGTGCGGAACGCGTCGGAATGCCTCGCCGCCGCCCGAGTCAGCGGCGCGCCGGTCGTGGATGAAAGCGGCCGCTGCGTGGGTGTGTTCTCGGTGACAGATATCGCCCGCTGGGCGACGAAGCCCCCCGCCGCTCCCGCAGGCGCGTCGCGAACCTGTTCCCACTGGGGGTACAGGCGGGATGCGGCCGGAGAGCAAGTGTCCGTCTGCAAACTCGACGTGGGCGCGTGCGCGCTGCAGCGTCCGCGGTTCGGACCGGACTGCGACGTCCTAAATGTGTGCTCCCAGCCGCACGGCGTGTGCATCGGCGAATGGCAGGTCTTGGAGCCGGCGGAAACCTCGGTCGGCACCGTCGGCGAGTACATGACCCCCGACCCGGTCACGGCCGCAGTCGACGCGCCGATGCAGAAGCTGGCGCGAATGATGATCGACGCATCCGTCCATCGGGTGATCGTCGTGGACGACGCGGGCCGGCCCGTCGGCATCGTCACTTCGACTGACGTGCTAGCCGCGGTCGCCCGCGGTTGGGCCGACATCGGAGGGGGGAACGACCATCCCGATTTTGGCAAACCGGACATTTACTGTGGCGGGTGACCATTCGACCCGGCCCCCATCCGGTTGCCCGTTCCGACACCGTACCCATGCCGGACCCGCCCGGTCCGGAGAAGGGAATGACATGAGTACCCGACGCTTCATCCTGATGGTCGTGTTCGTAACGTTCGCGGTGGCGATATTCGGCCCGATCCTTCGCGGATTCGGGACCGACCGCTACGGCGAGGCCAAGACCGCGCCGCCGCCCAGCGCCGACGCGATGACCAAACTCATGCGAAAGAAACTCGAGCACGCACAAAAGCTGCTGGAAGGCATCGCGATCAACGACCTGAAAAAAGTGAACGAGAACGCCGACGACCTGATGACGCTCAGCAAGGTGGCCGAGTTCCGCGCGCTCAAAACGCTCGATTACGAGCGGCACACGAACGACTTCCGCCGCACCCTCGACGACATGCGACGGGGCGTGAAAAACAAGAACCTGGAAGCGGTGAGCCTGGCATACATGGACATGACCATGACCTGCGTCCGCTGCCACGCGCACGTCCGCGAAACAGGGATCGCGCGGTTGGACTGACATCGTTGAAGGCCGGGCCATTCGTGGTGCCGCGGGGGCGGTGATCGCTGTTCGGCCGGCCATTGGACCTACTTCCGAGGGAGACTGCCATGACCGCTGCCACGATGACCCGCGACGCCGCGCCCGAGCGCGCCACCCGCAAATTGGCCCTACACGCCAATACGGCGGCCGACCTGATGACCGAGGACGTCGTTTCGATCGATCAGGGCGCCCTGCTCCATCACGCGGTCGCCACTTTCGTCGACCGCAAGTTCAGTGCGGCCCCGGTCACCGACGCCGCCGGCCGGCCGGTCGGCGTGCTGAGCATGACCGACGTCATCATCCATGACCGGAACTCCGTCGCTTACGCCCGGCAAGCGCCAGAGTACTACTTCAAGGCCGATCTGCAGGAGGTCATCGACGAACCGGAGAAAGGATTTCAGGTCGAGCTGGCCGACCGGACGCCAGTCCGCGACCTGATGACGCCGGTCGTCTTCTCCGTGCGGCCCGACACGCCGGCCCGGCAGGTGATCGAGCAGATGTTGCACCTGCGGGTGCACCGGCTGTTCGTGATCGACGGCGACGGCATCCTGGTCGGCGTCGTCAGCATGACTGACGTCATGCGGCGGCTGCTAAACTGACGGTTACGGATCGAATTCGTGGATCGTGGATCGAAAGTCGATTCACGATCCACAATTCTCTGCGCCCAAGCTCATCCCGCGTCGACGCCCTCTCATTTCTTGCGGCGGAACGGACGCGCTTTCTCGCGGCCACGGACGAAGAAAACG
>DATJGQ010000534.1:0-3340 GCA_035494815.1 Gemmataceae bacterium | reverse complement strand
AACCGGTGGCATGCAGAGGCCCGCCCCGGCGATTCGCGACTCGAAGCCCGCATCGCCAGTTACGAATTGGCGGCTCGGATGCAACAGCACGCGCCGGAGGCGCTCGACCTCGCGCGGGAAACCGCCGCGACCCGGCGGCGATACGGGCTCGATGACAAAGTGACGGCCGACTTCGGCCGCCGGTGTCTGTTGGCGCGGCGGCTCCTCGAGCGCGGGGTCCGGTTCGTCCAGGTCTGGAGCGGCGCCGGCGGGCCGAAGGACAACTGGGACAATCACGCCGACATCCCCACCGAACTTCCGGCCATCGCCCGTCAGGTCGATCAGCCGGCGGCCGCCCTCTTGCAAGACCTGAAGGAGTGCGGGCTGCTGGCCGACACGCTGGTCGTCTGGAGCACCGAGTTCGGCCGGCAGCCGTTCACTCAGGGCGCGACCGGGCGCGACCATAACGCCGGGACGTCCGTGGCGTGGCTCGCGGGCGCGGGCATCAACGCGGGCGTCGCGCACGGGCAGAGCGACGAATGGTCCTGGCGCGCCGGCGAAGGCAAAGTCGACACCTACGACGTCCACGCGACGATCCTGCACCTGCTCGGCATCGACCACGAACGCCTCACCGTCCGCCACGACGGCACCGACCGCCGATTGACCGATGTGCACGGCCGGGTGATCGACGAGGTTCTGGCATGAACCGACTGCACTGTTTGCTACCGGCCGCGGCGCTGGCCGGCGTCGCCCTTTTGACCGCCGCGGAGCCTGGCCCCTCCGCCGAGCGGTTTACCAAGCGCAATTTGACGACCGGCTACTTTTGTGACGGGATCAATACGGGCGACTTCAACCGCGACGGCAAAGCCGACATCGTCGCCGGCCCGTGGTGGTACGAAGGGCCCGACTCTACCCGCCGGCACGAGATCTACCCGCCCGAGCCGTTCGCGCCGGAAAAGGGCCAGTCGAACAGCATGTTCTCCTACGTCTTCGACTTCAACGGCGACGGCTGGCCGGACGTGCTCGTGCTCGGCCGCGTTCACATGCACGCGGCGTACTGGTACGAGAACCCGCGCGGGCAATCGGGCCACTGGAAGCGGCATTACGTCTTCGAGCGCGTCAAAGGCGAGTCGCCGCCGTTCGTGGACGTGGACGGCGACGGCAAACCGGAACTGGTCTGCCACCACGAGGGCCGCTGGGGCTGGATCAGTCCCGACTGGAAGGAACCGACGAAACCCTGGTCGTTCCACGCCATTACCACTCCGGGTGAGTACGACCAGTTCTACCATGGCACCGGCGTCGGCGACGTCAACGGCGACGGCCGGCTCGATCTGATTCTCAACGACGGCTGGTGGGAGCAGCCGGCGAGCGGGCCGCTGGCGAAGCCGTGGATTCAACACCCGTTCAAGTTCGGCAAGCGCGGCGGTGCCCAGATGTTCGCCTACGACGTCGACGGCGACGGGCTCGCGGACGTCATCACCAGCATCGACGCGCACGGCTGGGGCCTGGCGTGGTTCGAGCAGGTGCGCGAGAACGGGCAGATCACCTTCAGGCGGCACGACATCATGGGCGACCGCTCCGAGGAGTCGAAATTCGGTGTGGCGTTCTCGCAGCCGCATGCTCTCGCCCTGGCGGACATCGACGGCGACGGGTTGCTCGACATCGTCACGGGGAAACGTCGGTGGGCGCACGGGCCGACCGGCGACATCGAGCCGGCCGCCGAGCCGGTCGTGTACTGGTTTAAGCTCGTCCGCGACGGCCGATCGGCGCGGTTTGTCCCGCACCGGATCGACGACGCGTCCGGCGTCGGCGTGCAGATCACCGTCGCCGACGTCAACGGCGACGGCGCCCCCGATGTGCTGACCGCGTCGAAGCTCGGCACGTTCCTGTTTCTCAACCGCGGCCGGAAGTAACACATGCGAAGCGCCACACATCGTCGCACATTCCTGAAGGCCGTCGGCGGGGCCGCGGTGGCACACGGCTTTGCCGTCGCCAACCCTTCGAAGCCGCGGATCAAGGTCGGCCAGATCGGCGTCGGCCACGCCCACGCGACCAAGCTGGCGGTGTACCGCCGATCGCCGGACTACGAGGTCGTCGGCATCGTCGAACCGGACGCGGCGCTGCGGGCGAAAGCCCAGCGACAGGCCGCGTTTCAGGGGGTACCGTGGCTGTCCCGCGACCAACTCTTGAACGTGCCGGGGCTGCAAGCGGTTCTCGTCGAGACGCGGGTCCGCGATTTACTCGACAACGCCGAGGCGTGCGTCGGCGCGGGGAAACACGTCCACCTCGACAAGCCGGCGGGCGAGTCGCTGCCGCAGTTCCGGCGGATCCTCGACGCGGCCCGGAAGCAGTCGCTGCTCGTGCAGATGGGTTACATGTTCCGATACAACCCCGGGTTCGTTCTGCTCCGCGAGTTCCTCGCTAAAGGCTGGCTCGGCGAGCCGTTCGAAGTGCACGCGGTCATGAGCAAGGTGCTGGACGCGGAGTCACGGAACGAAGCGGCACCCTATCCGGGCGGAATCATGTTCGAGCTGGGCTGCCACCTCGTGGACCAGGTGGTCGGCCTGTTCGGCCGGCCGAAGTCGGTGGCGGCGTACTCGCAACACGTCGCCAAGGTCGACGACAAATTGCTCGACAACATGCTGGCCGTCTTCACCTACCCGAAGATGCTCGCGTCCGTGAAGTCCAGCGCCGTGGAGGTGGACGGCATGTCCCGGCGACATCTCGTGGTCTGCGGCAGCGAAGGGACGTTTCACATCCAGCCGCTCGACAACCCGTCGGCGCGACTTGTCCTGGCCGGGCCGCGGGGTGAGTATCGCAAGGGGGTCCAGGAGGTACGGTTCCCGAAGTACGAGCGGTACGTGGCCGACGCGGCGGACATGGTCCGGATCATCCGCGGGGAAAAGCCGAGCGATTTCTCGTACGATCACGACCTGGCCGTCCAAGAGACGCTGCTGGCCGCCAGCGGGGTGACCCGGACGGGTTAGGTCCCTGCCGTCGGGTGGGGCGCCGCCGGCGGGGCCACGGCATCCTCCGCCGATAGATTGATCCGATCGTCCGCCGATTCCGATTCGTCCGAATCGTTTCATCGTCCGCCGAATCCGAACGGTCCGGACCGACCAGCGTTTGGGGGAAGCTCGGGTTTCGTTTGATGGGCCGGGCCTTCGTCTCGGGCCAGCCATTCGATCAGCATGGCGGCGGGACATGCAGCCCCGGCGTTTGACCGGTCAGCAGCACGACGGATGACACGCCCAAGATGCCGGCGAGGCGTTCGACCAAATCAAACCGGGGCACAACGCCATTCCGCTCCCACGTGGCAATGCTGCCCTGGGTCACGCCGACCTTTTCCTCCAACTGCGTC
>DATJGQ010000533.1:0-6705 GCA_035494815.1 Gemmataceae bacterium | reverse complement strand
AGCGCCTTGAGATGGCACATCACGCCGTTCGGCGACTTGATGTCGAACGCCGTGCCGATGTCGCGAATGGTCGGCGGGAAGCCACGCTGGTCGATCCGGTGGCAGATAAAGTCATAAATTTCTTGTTGCCGCGACGTCAGTGAGGCAATGTCGGACATGGGAGAACCCTCGCAAGGCGATCGGCGCGCCGGATGTGAAGACCGGTCACGCCCGCAGGGCTACTGGAGCACCTGTTCATCCAATGTACGGTAGTATATTGTACGAGCGTACAGAGCGGAAGTGGAAAAACTACACATTTTCAACATAATTGCCCCCTAACATAACTCGGCCGGTCTCCGATCGCAGCTGGGTCCCTGTCGTGCGCAATCCGCCGCCGCCTTGGTTTCGCGAAATCCTCACGAGGTTGGCCGATCGTCACGATCTGACGGACGAGCAGGCGCGTCCGGTATTCGAGCATCTTCTCGGCGAGCCGGAACCTGCCGACGCGGCAGCGCTACTCGTGGCCTTACGAATGAAAGGCGAGTCGGCGACGGAGCTGGCGGCCGCGGCGGCCGTCCTGCGTCACCGCATGACGCCGTTCGCGACCGGCCGCGATGACGTGCTCGACACCTGTGGCCCCGGCGGAACCGGCGATCGGACCTTCAACATCAGTACCGCGGCAGCCATCGTCGCGGCCGGGGCGGGCGTGCCGGTCGTCAAGCACGGGAACCGTGCCGTCTCGAGCTTGTGCGGCAGCGCGGACGTCCTGCGCGAACTCGGACTGCCGATCGAGTCTGGCCCGACGTGGTCGCGGCGGTGTCTCGACGCGGCCGGGCTCGCGTTCTGTTTCGCCCCGCATTTTCATCCCATCCTCGCCCGGCTAGGTGACTTGCGCCGCCGCTTGGGCGTTCGAACGATCTTCAACTCCCTCGGCCCGCTCGCAAATCCCGCCGGCGCGGCTTATCAACTTCTCGGCCTGGGTCGGCCCGAACAACTCGACCCGATGGCCGGCGCGCTGGCGATCCTCGGCACGCGACATGCGTTAGTGGTGTGTGGACCCGACGGGTTTGACGAAGTCAGTCTCTCGGGCCCAACGGCCGTGCGGCAGGTCCGTGGCAGCACGATCACATCCCTGACGTGGACCCCGGGCGATTTCGGTCTGGAACCTTGTCGCGTCGAGGAGTTTCGCATCGCCGACGCCGCCGCGAGTGCCGCTGTTATCCGCAACGTTCTCAATGATTGTCCGGGACCGGCCCGGCGGATCGTCGTGGCCAATGCCGCCGCGGCGCTCCTGGCGGCCGAGCGAGTGCCGTCTCTGCGGGACGGTGTTCGGCAGGCCGACGAGGCCATTCGCAGCGGCAAGGCGGGCGAAGTTCTGGAACGACTGCGCGCCTGTTCCACGGACGTTTCGTCACGAGCCGATAGCGAACCGCATTAGCGACCGGTAAAATGGGTCACTCGCCCGTGCGATGCGCCGGTGACCCGCCGCAAGGATTCGCACGTATGCCCCAGAAAGTCATCCTGGTCGCCGACCCCGGCATCGACACCGCGTTCGCCATCGCCATCGCCCTGCACGACCCGAAGCTCGACGTGCTCGGCCTGCTGGCCACCGCCGGCAACGTCTCCGCCGACCAAGCGACGTCCAACGTCCATATTCTGATCGACCAGCTCGACCCGCCCAAATGGCCACGGCTTGGGGCCGCCCCGCCGGTCAATTACGAAATCGACGCCACAGCCTTGCACGGCCCGGACGGCCTGGGCGGCGTCACCGTCGAGTGCAGCAAACTGCACGCCCCGACGCCGAGCGACAAGTTGCTCGTCGAACTGGTCCACGAGGCGCCGAAAGAGGTCACGGTCGTCAATCTCGGGCCGCTCACGGTATTCGCCCGGGCCCTCGACCGCGACCCGGAACTGCCGACGCTGATCGACCGCCTGGTCTGCCTGGGCGGTGCGTGGCACGAGCACGGCAACGCGTCGGCCGTCGCGGAGTTTCATTTCGCCTGCGACCCGGTCTCCGCCCGGCGAGTGCTCCGCAGCGGGGCGGCAATCACACTGATCCCACTGGACGTGTCGCGCAAAATCGTCCTCTCGCCGACCGACCTGCTCGAACTGCCCGGCGGCGAGACCGGGCCCTGCCGATTCCTGCGGCAGATCGTGCCGTTCGGCATCCGAGCCACGGCCAACCACTACGGCGTCGAAGGGTTCCATCTGAGCGACGTGCTCGGGGTTTTCGCGCTCGTTCGGCCGGGCGCCCTGACAACGCGGGCGCTTTACGTCGACGTGGAAACGCAGGGCGAGTTGACTCGCGGCATGACCGTCGTGGACCTGCGCCCGACGCCCGCCGGTCGGCCGAACGTGCACCTGGCGACCGGCGTGGATGTGGACGAGGTGCGGTCCTACATCGAGCGCACTCTGAGCGGATCGGCGTAGAATGCGGTGTCATGGGTGCCAACCCCATGATGATGTCACGGGTGCCATGCCGACGGCTTTGCGTGGGCATGGAGGCGCTAACATGCCCACGCAAAGCCGTGGCATGGCACCGAATGGAGCAAGGAACTGATGAGGCATCGCCTGACAATTGTCCTAATGACGGCCATGGCAACGCCGGTTCGCGCTTTGGAGCCGCCACAACTGCCTGGTTTGAACGGGGCTCCCAAAGACGAACTCGCCGGCGCCCTCCGCGGTTTACTACTCAAAAACCTGCCCGATCCGCTCTACGAAGCCGCGCCGAATTGGGGCCATCAGTCGGAGGGCAGACGCGTCGCGCTGCCGGGCCGCCGAATCCAGATCGACATGACGCACGAGCCGCGCAACGACGGCGTCTGGCGGAAGATTCGCGTCGAGGCGGTGAACCCGGCCGAGTCGCTCGTCTTCGACATCCGCAACGTTCAATCCCCGGAATCCGGCAGCGTGAACTTTCAAACTTTCACCGCTGTGGACGTGTTGGTGAACTTCCATCAGCAGCGTTGGCTCGCCGGCGTCAAGATTCTCGAGGGGAAGGCCCGAGCCAAGGCACGTGTGCGGGTTACGCTCGACTGCGAGGCCGCGACGCGGATCGACAGCAGCCAATTGCTGCCGGAGTTCGTCTTTAACCTCAAGGTTGCTAAGGCGGACCTGAAATACGACAACCTCAAATTCGAGCACATCGCCGGCGTCGGCGGCGAAGCGGCGCAGATCATCGGCGAGGCGGCGCACGCGGCGGTCACGCAATGGCGGCCGTCGATCGAGCGCGATCTGCTCGCCCGCGCGAATGCGGCGATCGTCAAGGCCGGCGGCGAACGGGAAGTGCGGTTGAGCCTGGCGAAACTGCTCAAGTCGACGCCGAGCAAGCCGTGACGCGCCGTTTGCGGCGTGGATTTCTGTAGCTGGCGTCTGCGAGGCCGGCCTCGCAGACGCCAGCTACAGAAGACAAACGGGCCATACGCCTCCCGGTTCGGCTTGCGTTTTTTCGCCATTCGACCTACCGTATCCGGTCGCCCCGGACGCCTTCGGGAGGAGCCCGAAAGGTCGCCCGCCACGCCCAGGGTCGTGCAAGGATGCCGACAATGGCCCGGACCATCCGTCTGAGCGCTGCCGCCGTCCTCGCCGTCGTCGTCGTCACGACCCAACTCCCCGCGGCCGATCCGCCGGCGAATGATTCCCAGCCCGTCGCCAACGCTCTCGCCGTCCAGGGCGCGATGCGGCAGGGGCGCGAACTCCTGCAGCAGGGCAAGTCGAAAGCGGCCGTCGAAACGCTCGAAGCCCAGCTGTCGCGGATCAATGGCAACGCGAGCTACCTGGCGCTGTTGCGCGAAGCCTACTACGCCTACGTCAAGGAGCTGCAACTCGCCCATCAAGACGACCTGTATGCGACCTATCTCAAGCGACTTCAAGTCATTGAGAAGGAGGCGCGCGCGGACGGCGCTACGACCACGCCGCGGTCTTCGCCTGCGACGGCCTGGGGGGTCCCCGACGAGGATCCGTTGCAACAGAATCCGCGGCGGACCGACCCCGCGGTGGCCGCGAATCTGGCCGCGGCCGAACGGGCGTTCTCGGCGCGAAAATATCAGGAGGCCGGCGACTTGTACGCCCGCGCGGCCGCGACCGACGCGTCGATGACCGCCGAACAGCGCAAGCAATGGGCCTACTGCCGGCTTTTCGCGGTCCACGCCCGGCTCGATCAGCCGGGCGCGACGACGGCCGGGCTGGAACAGGAAGTCGCCGCCGCGCTGCGATTGGCCGACAACGACGCGAAGCTCGCCCCGTTCGGCCGGCAACTGCTCGACCGTGTCCGCCAACGTCCCGCCGTAGCCCCCGAAACCACCGTCCGCCACTCCGAGCGCGGCGCGAGCGGCTGGGCGGTCGCCGAATCAGCGAATTTCCGTGTCCACCACGTGCAGAAACGTGAACTGGCCGAGCAAGTGGCCAGGGCGGGGGAGGCCGCCCGCGCGGCGGCGTTCGAGCGCTGGAGCGGCCCGCCGCGCGGCGACTGGAAGCCGGGCTGCAACGTCTACCTCTACACCACCGCCGCCGATTACGCTAAGGCGACTAATCAGTCCGCTTCGTCTCCGGGCCATGCCACCTACAAGGCCGAAGGCGGCGTGGTGACCGCCCGCCGCCTCGACGTTCGGGCCGACGAGCCGAACTTGCTCGCCGGCGTCGTCCCACATGAGACGACGCACCTCGTGCTCGGAGACCTGTTTGCCGAGGTCCCGCTGCCCCGCTGGGCCGACGAAGGGATGGCCGTCCTCTCCGAACCACGCGGCCGCATCGACCGCTACGTGCAGACTCTCCACAACTGCCGCCAGCGCGGCCAACTGATGCCGCTCGAAAAGCTGCTCGCGAAAGCAGATTACCCCGACGCGGCGTCGGTCACGGTGTTTTTCGTCGAGAGCGTCTCGGTCGTGGATTACCTCGTTAGTGTCAACGGTCCGCGGACGTTCATGGATTTCGTCCGTGACACGCAGCGCGGGGGCGTCGATCCCGCGCTCAAGAAGCACTACCAGTGCGCCAACGTCGCGGAGTTGCAAGCCCGCTGGCTTCGGAAGCTCTACCCCGCGGAAACCGCCCGCGGCGTGTCCGGCCCATGATCGCCAAACCACATCGGCGTCGCCTCCGCCCACCCACCCGCTAGCCGCGGGTGGGTTTTTTCTTTAGCATCCCCGCATTGACTCCGTCGCCCACCCCGCCAGGAGCCGACGTGTCCACCTTCGAGCCGACCCCCGCCGACGAACCAGCCACCGGCCTGACATTCACGCAATGGCTCATTGTCATCATGGCCGCGATCGGCTTCGCGTTCGACATTTACGAACTGCTGATGCTGCCGCTGGTGATCCGGCCGGCGATGCTCGAATTGGGGACGATGAAGCCGTCGGACCCGGGGTTTCCGGAATATGTGGCGTTCTGGCGGTCGCTGATGTTCTACGTGCCGGCCGTCGCGGGCGGGATCTTCGGCCTGCTCGGCGGATATCTCACCGACCGGCTCGGCCGGCGGCGCGTCCTCACCTGGAGTATCCTGCTTTATTCGGTTTCCGCATTCCTCGCCGGCTATTCGACGTCGCTGCCGATGCTGCTGTTGTGGCGCAGCGTCAAGTTCATCGGCGTCTGCGTCGAGTTCGTCGCCGCGATCGCCTGGCTGGCGGAACTCTTCCCGGACACGCACCAGCGCGAGCGCGTACTCGGTTACACACAGGCGTTCTCGTCGTTCGGCGGGCTTCTTGTGGCCGTGGCGAATTCGTTGGCGATCTCACTCGCCGCCGACCTGCCGGCGGTCGCGGTGCCGGAGTTCGCCGTGCCGTTTTGGGGTTCCATCGCGCCGGGGCATCAGCATGAGGCGTGGCGGTACACGTTCCTGTCCGGTCTGATCCCCGCCATTCCGCTGGTCCTGATCCGGCCGTTCCTGCCCGAGTCGCCGTCGTGGCAACGAAAAAAGGCGGCGGGGACGCTCAAGCGGGCCAACCCGCTTTCGCTCTTCACCGGCGCCTATCTGCGGACGACGCTGGTGACGACGATCATGTTCGCCTGCAGCTACGGCGTCGCCTTCGGGGCGTTGCAACAAATTCCGGAGATCGTGCCGGGGCTGGCCGACGTGAAAGAGAAGGCCACCGGCCAGCCGCCGGCGAAACAGCGCGAGATCGAGCAAAAGACTGCCGCCGACTACACGAAGGTGCAGGAGATCGGCGGACTCGTCGGCCGGTTCGTACTGGCGTTCCTGGCGGTGCGGATCGTCAGCCGGCGCGGCCTGATCCGCGCCTTCTTGGTGCCGGCACTCGTCGTCGTCCCGGCGGTGTTCTTCTACTTCCTACAGGTAGAAAACCGCCACTTCGCGACCATCGATTTGTCGGGTTTGCGCCTGGGGACATTGCCGGTCACGACCGTCTCGATCGGCGTGTTCTTCGCCGGGCTGCTGACGGTCGGCCAATTCAGCTTCTGGGGAAACTACCTGCCGCGCGTTTACCCGGTGCACCTGCGCGGCACCGGCGAGAGCGTCGCGGCCAACATCGGCGGGCGGATGATCGGGACTGCGTTTGCGGCCGTGACCAGCACGCTCGCCGCACAGCCGTTCATTCCGGGCGAGTCGCCGCCGGCGAAGTACTCGTTCACGGCGGCCGCGGTCGCATTTACTGTGATTCTGGTGGGATTGCTGGCGTCGGCGTTCCTGCCCGAGCCGACCCGCGACACGGATGAATAGCGAGCGGCGGGGTTTATCCCCGCCGGGGGACAGTCCGCCGGCGGGGGTAAACCCCG